>JAPXND010000179.1:0-2608 GCA_033808695.1 Armatimonadota bacterium | reverse complement strand
AGGTTATATTTCATACCGATGCAGTGCAGTCCATTGGAAAAATCCCTGTTGATGTCAATGAGCTCAATGTCGATCTTCTATCCATGTCTGCACATAAGCTATATGGACCAAAGGGTATTGGAGCTTTGTATATCAGAAAAGGCGCCAAGATACTCCCTTATATGCATGGCGGAAGTCAGGAGTCGCGCAAACGAGCCGGCACACACAACGTTCCCGGCATAGTAGGACTCGGTAAAGCAGCAGAAATAGCTATGGCATCAATGGATACAGAAGCTGTAAGAGAAACCAAAATGAGAGACAGATTGATAAAAGGCATTTTGACTACAATACCGGATACCAGACTCAACGGTCACCAGTATAAAAGGCTGCCAAACAATATTAATGTAAGCATTGCAGGTATAGAAGGCGAATCTATGATACTCCGCATGGATTTTATGGGAATAAGCGTATCAAGCGGATCAGCATGTACATCCGGCGACCTATCTGCATCGCATGTGCTGCTTGCAATTGGACTTCCGCATGAATTGGCACATGGCTCACTGCGATTATCGTTAGGTAAAGACACCACAGATGAAGATATAGATAAGGTGTTAGAAGTGCTGCCGAACATTGTAACTACACTGCGCTCTATGTCGCCAATGTATGAACCCGGCACCTGTCCAAGCGACTACGTATACGAATAAACACTTGTGCATAGATCCTTTCTCCTAGGAGAAAGGTTTTTTTGTGCAGGAAATTCCCTTGCAATGATAGAACCATGACATAAAATACCCTGCAGGAGTATATCATGCATCTAAAATATATCTTATCTATGGTCATATTAGCATTGTTTTGCAGCAATGTATTAGCAGATGAAGAAGTTATGAGATTCAGAGTTGAATCAAAGGGTGGTCCAACAACTGCATTCTGGACTTTCTCAAACTGCAAATATGAATTCCAAAAAGGTGATTATCTGGAATATGATGTATACCTAAAGTCAAAAAAACCCGGCATCGGCGGAATAGATGTAGTAACAAATAGCGCTATGAATCTATCATCATTTACTGCAGCAGATCAAAACAACATATCTGCAAACGCAGCAGGTGATTTGTCTTCAGCAGCATTAGGCAAATGGTATCACCGAAAAATAAAAATCCCCGATGAATTGATTGGTGAAAAATCATCAGAATGGCTTGTTACAACTAAATGTGTTATGGAAACTAATGAAAAAGCCGAAGCTGCTTACAAAAACATCAGAATAACAAATTCCAACAAGCTGTCAGTATCAATATATACTACCGGACAGATTCCGTTAAACCGTATATACTTTGTAAATGAAGCAGCTGCCAAAGAAGCAATCCTTACAAGTTATCCTTTGAATAAAAAAATACATACAATGCTTGATTGGTTTCAATCCACTTTACCATTAAATAAGTATATTGGTATGCATGCAGAGCATTATGACATAGAAACGAAAAAATGGGTGTCAGGATGTCCAAATATGCAGCCATTCAAAAGCATTGTATTCAAACCGTGGAATGTTGCATTCTTCCGAAAAGACGCAATAGAATTCGATTTCTATGGGGAATTATTCACATACGATTTCACAACACTGCGTTTGCATACCGAAACCATGCCGCCAAGAGCGGAATATGAAAACGAATCCCAGCCGGCATGGGATCCGCGCCCAGATAGAGTTCGGGTTTTTGTGCAAACCTCTAACGGTTACGATAATTGGTTTACAGATAAAACTATTGTTTATGATTGGGAGCCCACATCCCTGGCACGTTTTAAAACAGGCAATTCTAAATGGAAATTCTGGTCAGAACAGAATGTCGGTGACAACTGGGCAATAGGAAGAGCAATTGCACCAGTCAATGGAGATGTTGATTGGAACTTCCACGGTACATTAAATACCTATATGGCAAATAATTATGATCATCTCAGCAACGGAACTGCCCCTCTGATTCAACTATCTATCAATGACCATGTAACTGTAACTAAAATCAAAAACTTCAACACAGTGTATGACGGCATCTGTGAAGGATGGGAACCAGACCCAGAATTTGTAAATTTTGATGAAGCATTTGCTATAAATCAACATATGAACAACAATTCAGGCCGCGAGCGATTTATTTTTGCACGTAAAGGCAACAAACACTACGGCATAGTCCGTTGGGATAACGCCATCATGATCGATGGCAAATGGGTAATCGTCGATAGAGCCACAGGGTTAAGAGAAATGGATGCCGATGACGGATTTACATTCAACGGAATGTATGAGCGCGTTATGAATGACAAGTGGATATCGCCTTTAGAGCTTGATATGCATATCCCTGAACCTAAGTTTATACCATCACGCATATCCGGCGATTTTAATCTGCCTATACAAAACACAGGATTAAAAACCTGGAAATCTGGTAAAATAAAGCTGTATGGCAGGCTGATGGACAAAACATGGCAGCTAATTCCGAACAGCGAAAAACTTCTGGCAGAAATCGGAAATGATGTGAAAACCCTTGATATCTGCTTAGCTAATGTAACTATTCCCAGCGAATGGAACACAGGCGATTACTATCTTGTATTAGAATTAAAGGATGGTGAAAAACCTTTTAGCTCAGTTGGAAGC
>JAPXND010000178.1:0-2667 GCA_033808695.1 Armatimonadota bacterium | reverse complement strand
AACATAGCGTGTGAAACGAATGTATGTCTCTATGGAATATCCGACAGCAGATGTAGTCGAAACATAAATGAGTCGTAAATGCACAAACGACGGTATGTACGGTGGTGTGATAAGGGAAGAAAACCTCTCCTACTCGATTGTTAAATCAATATACAGAAACACCCTAAGCAGATTTTTTTATTATATATAAAAATTTATGCATAATATACACTAAATTAAATTCCATTGCGCATAAAGTTAATGTTATAATTAACGCATGAATGTTGAATTAAATGGAAAAAAAAGCAAGAAACAAGGTAGAGATCTCACCGTTGGCAGTATACCCATTCACTTGTTACACTTCACTTGGCCAATTTTACTAGGCAACTTCCTTCAAACTGCATATAGTATCGTTAATGCAATGTGGGTTGGTAAAGGTTTTGGTGTTGATGCAATGGCTGCAATAACTGTATCTATGCCAATTTTTTTTACACTAACCGCTGTTGCTGCAGGACTAACAATGGCATCTGGTATATTGGCTGCGCAATCATATGGTAAAAAGGACTGGAAGCAGCTTGAGTATGTAGTTGATAATTCTACATTTCTTACAATTATAATAGGTATAATATGTATTATTGCAGGGCATTGTTTTGCAAATAAACTATTATTATCAATTCATACAGAGGGCAATATTCTACCTATTGCAACCGATTATTTGAGAATATTCCTTTGGACTATACCATTCTCTTTTGGAATGTTTCTGGTGTCATCGCTGTTGCGTGGAATAGGAGATTCTACTACCCCATTGATATTTCAGGGAGTATCACTTGTATTGACAGGTATCCTTGATCCGATACTTATGTTTGGTTTGTTGGGATGCCCAAGACTCGGATTGAATGGTACAGCCTATGCAACTATAATATCTCAAGCTCTTGCATTAATCTCATTGCTTATTTATATGAAACGGCATGATTTTATTATTCTGCCAAAAATACGCAATATGAAGCTTAATGTGCCAATATCAATATTAACATTAAAAATAGGTGTTCCTTCTATGGTGCAGCAGGCATTGGTATCATTTGGAATGATGATTATAATGGGTATTGTAAACAAATTTGGAAGTGACTGTGCAGCTGCTTATGGTGTTGTAATGCGAATTGATCAGCTTGCATTTATGCCTTCAATGGCAGCTGGAATAGCCGCATCTACGCTGTCTGGGCAGAATATAGGGGCGCAGCTTTTTTCACGAGTTAAAGATATTTTCAAGTGGTCTCTGATGTTAGGATGCAGCATTACAGGAATTGCATCTATAACAGCGTTATTATTTCCCCATTGGCTAATGCACTGGTTTATTGATGATCCAAAAGTTGTATCATTAGGTGTGGAGTATCTTCGTATTGTTGGAGCTGGATACATGCTTTTTGCAGTAATGTTTGTCTCAAATGGTGTTATAAATGGTGCAGGTCATACCTTGATAACAACAACTTTTACATTAATTGGAACATGGCTGGCAAGATTGCCTGCTGCAGAATATCTATCTACCAAATTAAATGATCCAATTGGTATTTGGTATGGTGTTATTATTGGATTTGTTGTTGGAACTTCACTTAGTTTATTATACTACCGCAGTGGAAGATGGAAAAGACCTATAAAACGCAATTATAACTCTGACAACAAAGCTGATATTATCCCCTCCACCAGTGATTGATGAAATGCTTGATTAAAAACACTCGACAGAAGGCTTTTTATCTGTCGAGCGCTGCATGAAATTGTTGATTAATAAGTTTCGTCCGCTTGTTTCATCAAATCAAATAACTCTGTAGGAAGAACGGGAACATAAGCCGCACCAAGTTCTTTTACAGCATTCATAATGCTGGTTGGCGAATCATACCAATTTATAACTGATACATGAACAAATGCCGGTCTTTTTGCCGGAGTTATATTCTTTATGACTTTGCTCCATGCTTTCTGAGGTTGATCACCGCGTGTTGATAGATCAGGTGAACCGACAATTGCACGTGCAACAGGTACACCGTTGACAATAAATGCAGCATTGTTTTTGTCAACTCCAACAATTCCGCCATAATCGCCTATAATCCCATCAAGGAATTTGATTTCTTTTCCCCATCTGCCAAAATCACCGCGTGTCCATGGTACTGAGCTGGTATCACCAAGCTGAATAGTGGTCAATCCAACTTGTTTCATCGACTGTGCAGTGAGCTTAATGTATGATTTATACACTGAATCATAGTTGGAATATAAATCCTTGCCGTACAGCGCCGGTGTAACAAGCCCAACACCAGCTGTTGGCATTACAAATTCATCGTTTTCTGTTTTCGTGGAAAGAAAATATTCTAATATATCGGGAAATAACTCAGCGGCGTTTGAACTCATTGACCATCCGATTGGAACCTTTCCCCTATTTGGATCATCCCACCATTGCTTTGAGCCAAAGTATTGCTGCAGATATTGTAAATTATCCCCATCTGTGAAATTGAAACAAATGTATACTTTGCTTTTATCTAGTTTCAATTTTCTTTTAGATTTAATATCCGCTGATTTTTTAAATTTAAAGCCGGAATGAACAGTTAAGTTAAAACACCCATCCATAACAGTAAGGAATTTTCCGCGCAAGCTTGCCAATCTTTGTAAAATAGCTTCACTGAATCTGCCAGGAGGGTTTTCTCC
>JAPXND010000177.1:0-2728 GCA_033808695.1 Armatimonadota bacterium | reverse complement strand
TTAGTGTCCCCGGCAAAGTTGCCGTGAGAAAAATGCAATGTCTGGAAACCCTTTATTTATCAGTGTTTTGAATACCCCTATTTCTCAACCCTTGACATCAATGTCACGCACTCAACGTGGCTCGATACGATAGGCTGAATGTCCTCGCTATTTTTACGAGCAAGGGAATATATCCACAGCCTTTTTCGTATTTGAGCCGTTTGCGGGAATATATCCGTCAAATTATAATTCTCATCACAATCCATTTTCATTAACATCTGTTTTCTCCCATTGAGAGAATTCATATAAATATTTCTCAAGAAGATTCATCATAGTATCTCTATCTTCTTTTTTTGCCTTCACAATGCTTAACATCTCCTTCAAACACTCCTTCAAATCCCAGAATTTCTGTTTCCTCGCAAATAGAAATATCTTACAAAGAGAAACACGTTACTATAAAATTCATCGTCCCGTGTAATAACCAACTTGATACAATTGAACCACCGCAACGTTTTTCATTAAGCCATCCCTGATACCAGCCAAAAGCCCCAGGCAAAATGGTCATACATACAGCCACAAATATACTCTGCGTCGCTAATCCAAAAGGAACCCCATGCAACAATCCAAATAAAATAGCCTGAACTAGATTTCCTGCCATAAAGCCAAAACGTCCCTGAATTCTCTTTAATATAAATCCTCTGAAAACTATTTCCTCTGCCAATCCGGTCCTAATATATCCGTAGACCAAAGCCATTGGAAGCCCCGTTAGTCCCATTCCTTCAAATTGACTTCCTGCAACCGTAATTTGATCCGAAATAAGATATACGCAAAGATACGTAAGAATACAATATACACCGGCAGTCAAAATTACACCTATTAACGTATGTATAACTCTTTTGTTATGTACTATTCGTTTCAGACCAATCCAGCTAAAAAACTCTTCTTTTTTTCTCGCTGCAACAAACCACCAGACAAATGGAACAAACGAAAAAATAAACAACTGTAAGATTGCACCTGTAAATTCATCAATAAATGCACCTATCACTCTTAGTCCTCCAATTCTACAATTCAAATAAAAACCCTGCAATTATTAATCCGGTAAGTAATAAAGAGATTAACATTCCCGCAATTGTAATGACAATTTGAACTTTATTTTTCATACAGTCCTTTTGAAATTTGAGACTAACGATTCCTATAATCCATCCAAAAATCGGCGGGAAAGATAAATATGTCAAAACTCCCGCACGAATTTTATTTATACGCGCCTCCTCATTTGCGGCAGCAATAGTAATATCCATCTGCTCAACTTCATCCTTTAAAAGATAATCAAGCGAACACTGAAACAATTTACTTATTCTAAGTAGCTTCTCTGTATCTGGATATGCAGTTCCTAATTCCCATTTAGATACCGACTGCCTTGACACTTTTAGCAATTCTGCAAACTGTTCTTGCGTTAAATCGTGCTCCTTGCGTAACTTAAGTAATTTTTCTCCTACTGTCATACAAATATCCTCCATCAAATTGATGATGCTATCATAGCGTATCATGCTCTTTTTTTACACCAACTACCGGTTGCACATTGCAAAATACAAGTTGCAAAACACTTAAATATGCATAGAAACCGATTAACAACCATGCAAATCCATATCATACATTAAAAAATGCAACAATACACTTTTCTACTGTACATTATCCTTTATATTATTGCTTTCAATCATCAACGTCTTGAACGAACCTTCTTGTTCTTTTACAAAATAATCTACATTTTTATCAGTTCGACCTATTCAAGTTTATCTAGAAGAATACCGCCAGCTCTCGGAAACACCTTTGTTTCAAGGCTTTTTCACACACTTATAATAGAATTAAAAAATCATCTTACCTTTTTATGAAGGTATAGGGAATATCCCCCTGCCACTAAAATAATAAAAAAAGCTGTAATATACTTCCAAAAACTAGACGTAGCGGCGACATTTTCGGCTGAAAACTTTGATGTTATATTCACCAAACTGTGTGTGATAATGCATGGAATCAAACTTTTACTCTTATAGAATACCATAACAAATGCGAATCCGATTGCAATTGCATACGCAATTTGTAAAAAAGTATCTAATGTTGCATGGCCTGTAAGCAAATTCACAATATGTCCAGCACCAAAAGTCACTGCAGATATTACAATAGCCTGCTTAATGCTGACCTTCTCTATCGCTTTATACAAAAGTCCCCTGAATATAATTTCCTCAACATATCCAACCAATGCCATCGTAATAATTGCAAAAATTTGATGTAACAAATCGTAATGCATAGATACGCCAAACCAAAAGTTCACCGAAATTAACAGAATAAATGGTATGAAATACAAATATTTTTTTATATCCAACAAGCCAACTAATCCATATTTTATTCCAAGTTTATTCTTTGCAATAAAAAATGTTAAAACCACCGCAATTGCCAATAGCCCCAATATAGAATACAAACTTTCATCACCAAAATTATTTCTAATATTGCCCATTACCACAACATAAGTAATAATCCACATTACGGCAAACCATATTTCGCTTTTCTCATATAATTTTTTCATCTAAAAACCTCCACTTGTTATCAAATTTATAATCCCGATAAATTAGAATTTATGACTCTACCCTTGACATCAATACCACCGTCTCAACGTGGCTCGAGTTGATGGCATTGATGTCATATTACTTTGCCCGTCTGTGGAAACATATCAGCAGCATTTTTGGAACTATCGGAA
>JAPXND010000176.1:0-2758 GCA_033808695.1 Armatimonadota bacterium | reverse complement strand
CCTACATATAAGCCGGGTGTAGCTTTCGCACCTATAAAAGATTGTTTGCCTTATTATGTTATTGAAACAATGAAGGAAGCACTAGTCTATTTTGAAACCAGGATGAAAGGCTTTGCCATATCTGACGGTCTTTTGACGGGAGTGGAAACCAGAAGCTCCTCCCCTGTCAGAATAATAAGAAACACCGATCATATTTCCAATATAAAAGGATTATACCCAGCAGGCGAAGGTGCAGGATATGCAGGCGGAATAATGTCTTCGGCCGTAGACGGGCTGAAAGTTTCGGAAAAAGTAATGGAAAAGTATTTTGTTCCGTAATGTATATTTTGTTTTCTGGATGTGCTCAGATTCTTTCCTCCGTATTGAAATTATGGAATTTACTTTGTTTCGTGTTGAATAAAAGGTATAATATTCCTGGATGGAGGTGCAGAAATGAATAAATCAAGAAGAGTGTGTGCACTAATATGCGCTTTTTTAATTTTTTTCACAGGCTGTGCTCGCTTGGACAGAATCAATGATTTTATTGATGAGGAGTCTTTATATAACGAGAATGATAAAGACGACGATCCATCAGAAACCAATCGTGTTGATGAACAGGGAAGAGAAGGTCAGAGCGAAAAAACACAAAATGGACCAGATCCGGAAGCAGAAAACGATATCGTAGCTCTTGCTGAGAAATATATAGCGGAGCATTATGGACTGCTCACATCTGAAGAAAAGAGTATCATTGAACATGGCGGATCAAGCAAAGGTATTACTGTCGATGGTTTGCGCAATGCAAGTGATATTTCAGCCGCAGCCGTATTTATATCGGCTTCTGCGTCATCACAGTATCTTCCGGTCATACTGTCTGCCGGAGCAGTTATAGAAGCTCCTGAAAATGCGGTGATTGTAAATAATTTCGGAACTATGGTACGGAATTTAAAGCAAATAGATGATTCACTTACCATACTTTTATATGCAAAGAGCCTTGAGAGTGAATCACCTATGATCCTTACCAATCTGGGACATTCATATCTGGACAAAGGAGAAACTGATAAAGCGGAAGAATGCTACCTTAAGGCATTGGAATTGGATCCTGATTTTGGTTCAGCCCATGAAGGCATGGCCTATGTATATATAAAAAGGGCGGATGGACAAAAAGCAATAAATGAAATCGTAGAAGCTGCAAAGAGGGGATATTCCCCAATGCTGAGAGCCGCTTACAAAGCTGCAAAGAAAGCGGGAGGAGTTATTGACATACCGCCTTGGGATAAGCTACTGAACAATGATCCGGAAAGCTCCGACAGCGAAAGTGAGGAAGAGAACCAGACACAAAACGATATGCTGATATTGCCCGATTTGCCGAAATAGCCACTCTTCCTAATCTGAGTAAATTGATTGAAGATTCTATGCAAAAGGGCATGTTAGACGCCATAGTATTTGCCGTCACTTATCATCCTGAAGACTTGGAGGAAGCATTCGGTGAAGAAGGCTTCGGGGATTATGAAGACTACGATGGATACTATGAAGATGAAGAAGACGCTGATATGGATGACATTGCAAGTATTGAGCTCATGCCTTCTTATGGTCAGAAGCTTTTCATGCTTGAACTGGTCAATGATTATTTCGCAGAAAAAATAAATCAGGCATATAACAGGACCTTATCCAAACGAATACAGATCGATGATGCATATCAAAAAGACATAGATTCCATAAAAGAGAGCGCCAAGTTCAAAAGTATGGAGAAAAAGATAATGGAAAATGATATTGGCGGAGCAAAAGCGCTGGGCAAGGAGATCAATAAAATGTCAGCCCAGATGGCGGATACTCATTTTTATGCGTGGCGTGATATAACCTTACAAAACTATAATGAAATCAAGGATCTTTTGTATGAATACTGGAAGATCTCCGATCAGGTAACGGGCTCGATATATGATCAGGATGTAGTGGATTACATAAATAAGATCCGGGAAATAACAGTATACGCAAGCATACTTCCAATTACTACAGACTTCTCCATGCTGCCGACTACATATGCTCTGGCAGATCATATAGCTCCCATAGTCGAGCCTGATGAAGACTTATCCCAATATAAGCCAGAGCCAATAGGAACCGTTCAGACACCCCCTATAAAAAAGAAAGAATGTGCCATAAAGGGCAAGAAACTATCAGTCACCATGGGACCTGCATCTTTTGCGGTCACTTGCGACACCTGGGAGTTCGAATTTCTTGAAGGAATAGGAGGGGCAATAAAGCAGAATTTTAAAACTGGCGAAACGGAAATAACAGTTCTGGTTGGAGTAAAAACAGGTGCCGGCACGACAGAATTTTCGGGTAAAACTGGAGTTACAATGAAATTTGATTCAGACGGAAATTTTACCGGTTGGGGAACTACGACCAATGCGGGAGCCAAAGTGGGGATGGGTCCTATTGAAGTATCCGGTAATGTTGGATTTTCCGGAGATGTGGGGTCTATAGGCTCGCCTAACGCCGGCGTTTCTATTGGCACTCATGGAGGTGCTGCAGGTATCGGGACCGAATAATACAGTTTATGTATATGCATGTATAAAACCCCATTGGAAGGCAAGAAACAAAATGGACGTATAGAACAGCGAAGCTATTGCCATTACATAGTTATAATAATTTATTCAATTATTTGTTGACAAAACTATGATAATAGGATAATTTATATTTATACATAAAAATGATATTTTTGTGTATAAGTATTCAGATTTAGGAGGAAATATTAATGAAAAAGATAATCTCACTGTTTCTT
>JAPXND010000175.1:0-2819 GCA_033808695.1 Armatimonadota bacterium | reverse complement strand
ATAAATCAAATTTGATATCTACTATATCAGATACTTCACCTTGCATTCGAACTGCATAATCAGCATTTAAGGCCTTAGCGATTAATATTGCATTTTCTTCATTAGCAAATCCATCAATAACTATCTGGCTTATCTTTTTATCCAACAAATCTCTTATGATATTTGGATTATCGACACTGAAAATTACAGCATCCATCTTATTTGTATCTGTAATTTGTTTTGCCACTTCTTTAACTATTCTTTGATCACAAACAACGGGTATTGATTTCTCTTTGGCGTCTTTTTCGTTGGAAGGTAAGCTTATAGAATCAAATACCACCAGCATTGGTTTTTTTGCTGGTTCATCTGCATGCAAGGATATAGTCATGCAAGCAAGATAGATTATCAGTGCGGCTTTTATAAATTTCATCATAATTTTCCTGAAAATCACTTTAAGGTTTTTAAAGCTGCTTCACATGAGCGTATGTCTCTCTGAACATCATTGGCGTCTCTGCCTGCAGCTAACTGACCTTTATAAGCATCTATAGCCTTTTTGTAGCTATCTGCCGCTTCCTTTGTTTTTCCAGATCTCTGGTAACTTAATCCCATTTGCTGATATACAAGTCCCTTATTTGAAGATTTATTTAAAGCATCCTTATATGCATTTGCAGCATCATCATATCTGCCGGAGCTTTGCATTTGCATTGCACGTGCTTCAGGATCCTGTATCGGTTGTATCGGACTTGCAGCAGGCGCTGATGGTGCAGTTGATTTCGGCGACTGTTGATAATATATGGTTGGCTGCTGAGGACTCTTCGGTTGATCAGCATTTCCATCTGACGGAACTATTACAGGCGTCCCTGAATTAGCATTTGATGTTTTCTCATTAGGATTATATGGTGTTATAACCGGCGTCTGATTTACTGGCGTGGTGTCAGATGGCAGCGGTGTAATAGGAGAAGCTGCCTTAGATCGATTACTTCTTGGAAACTGCACAGGCGGAATTCCTCGGTTGGGATTTGTTATAGATCTCTTGTTATTGCTTCTAACAGGCTGTGAAGGCTGCTGCTGAATATTATTCATTTGCTGCTGTGCCTGAGGCTGCTGCACCTGTGGATTTGCAGCCTGTTCTGCAGATGGATATGTTGGATACTGTATTGACTGCGGTATAGGTTGATTGCTCTGAGGCATTTGCTGATACTGACTTTGCGGCATATTCATTTTATTAACTTGAGATGGTTCCTTTGATACTTTTTTGCCGCTTGCATTTTTAATTATCAAAAAACCAGATAACAAAACAATAAAGGATGCCAACGCTGCTGCAATTAAAGGTAAATACGGACGCAGAATTTCAATATCAAATTTCGGTTTTTCTGATATTGCATCTAACTCATGCTGTAAAACATCAAGAGAATCTATTTTATTCGCTGCACTTACCTTGTTTGGTTCAAGCTGCAAAACCTTGCGATATTCATCAATTGCTAACTCTATATCGCCGCGGGCTTCATACAGTGATGCAAGAAGCTCATGTGCCGGCGCGCTGCTATCTTTAAGAGTTATTGCACCTTGACAGGCTAGAATAGCATCATCTATCCTTCCTGCTTCCTTATAAGAATAGGCTGCATATATTAACTCTCCAACTCTTATATTATCGTCAGGTTTCTCTTCTACCTTATTCTTATCACTTACTAGAAATTGTCCGCAAGATTTGCAGAATTTACTGTCTGTGTCATTTATTGTATTACATTTGCTGCACTGCATGCCTTGTATCCTTAGGAACTGTTTTATAATATTATACTACTTGTTAGACTATAATAAAGTATTTGTTGTTTCAAAGATTATACTGATATGCTTAATCAATGAATTATATAAATTCCCTTCACAGATATACCGGAAGGGAAAATAATAAATTGACATGTAATCTTATGCTTAATATACTACTTTGTTTAGTGGATATTCAACTAATCCCTCTGCTCCTGCTCGCTGCAGCTCTGGAATCAAATCTCTGGATACCTTATCTTCCACTATAATTTCAACAGCCACCCATTTTTCATCACTCAATGGTGATAATGTTGGCTTTTTCAATGCAGGAAGAATACCCATTACAGAATCTAACTTTTCTACAGGAACATTCATCTTCAATCCAACTAACTGGTCAGCATTAATGGCGCCTTTTAAAAGAATAGATAGATTTTCAATTTTCTTCTTCTTCCATTCATCTTTCCATGCCTCATGATTTGCTATTAATCGGGCTGTGGATTCAAGTATGGTTTCTATTATTCGCAGATTGTTTTGTCTAAGCGACGAACCCGTTTCAGTATTAACAACAACTACATCTGCAAGATGAGGGACTTTCATTTCACATGCCCCCCAAGAAAACTCCACATTTGCTGCAATATTATTTGCAGCAAGCCATTGTTTTGTAAGATTCACATATTCTGTAGCAATTCTTTTATCCTGTAAATCCTTCACAGATTCAATTGGTGAATCTTCTTTAACTACTGCAACTATTCTTAACGGCTTAGTAGTTACTTTATTGTATGTAAGATCAGCGATTTCTAATACATCGGCGGAACAATCTACAATCCAATCCTTACCAGTTAAACCGGCATCAAGTATGCCATCCTGAACATATCTTGGTATTTCCTGAGGACGTATAAGAACTGCGTCTATTTCATTATCATCGCAGGTTGGTGTATAAGATCGTGCATTTACTTTAAAATCCCAACCTGCTTTTTTAAACATAGTAAATGTAGCTTCTTGTAAACTTCCTTTGGGAATACCTATTTTTAATTTCAATCATTTCACCTCTAAGGCCTATCTATCTATAAAATATATAT
>JAPXND010000174.1:0-2861 GCA_033808695.1 Armatimonadota bacterium | reverse complement strand
ATATATACTAGAGGACCAGTATTAGTTCATTTATATATGAACAACAAAAAACTTTGCAATCCATCTCAATTAGTAGAATTGCTTGCATGTGTAAGCCGCAAAATAGACGCAGCGCTTGCCGGCAAACCTGAACCAATACCGATACTTCCTTTGGCAGCAGACCAAGAACTTCATGTAAGTATAGAAGATGCCTTCAGAATGCGCAGTCTTGGTTCGCACCTGTGGGGAAAAGATAGCAAGAACATCGCATTGTATGATTCAAATGGAATTCCTCGTTCACTCCCCGCCGGGCAACTAAGCAATGGTGATTATCTTGTTCCACTCCGCCATTTGGGCGCTATAATCGGACCGCTGACCAGACCTACTATGAAATATAATAAATATCATAAAGTATACGGATTTGAGATAACGCTAATGGGTAAATTGCTTGAATTCACCAATTACAGCAAAAAGATTAAGATAGGTGATAGAACAATAGAGATGGATCAACCGATTGCGTCAAAGGGAGGCGAGATAATGGTGCCGCTGAAATTTATAGTCCAAAAAGGGCTTGGAAAGAAGATTACCTGGAGTAAGCGGGGGTCTGCCATGATTGGCAAAGTAGAATGATAATCAGGCTTCCGATTTATTCTGTGGCTATAGTTCAACCAAAGTAATACCCATATTAAAGTAGAGGTGATAGAAATGAAAAAGAAAATAACTCTAATAATAGCAATTTTAATATCATTTGCTATTTTACACGGATGCACAAGATCATCCAAAAGCGAAGATACGGTACTGGTGCCGAAAAATGGTCCTGTAACTCAGGAAGAAGCGTTGGAAATTGCAAAAAGACTATCCGGTCATATTGCATCTTCCGATATGAAATTCTACGAGATGAGAGATCGAGAAGTAGTTCCACCGTTATCATCGTGTTATCTCTTTGAGATGAATCTAGATGCTAATTATCCTGATGAAACAGTAATTGTAAATGATCCAAAAGCACCGGGAGGAAAAAAAAGGATAAATAAACCCGGAGAGCAGATGAAAGCGTATATCTGGGTAGAAGCTGATACCGGACGAATATTGAAATACCAAACAAGTTCGGGATATTTGGAGGAAAGGAATGCGAATAGACCAATGGTATCCGAAAGCGACTTTATCTCCAGGGATGATGCTATAAAAATAGCTGAACAGATAATGCGCATAACAAATATCGATATGAGAAATATGAGTCTGACAATCGATGAATTGTTAAGATATGAAATTAATAAGACAAATATATATATCTTTTATTGGGCTCGATTTAAAGAAATAGAAGGCGTAGGAAGCGTGGAAATGCCGGAAATGCTTGCAATGAGCCTGGATGCAGAAACTGGAGAAATGATTGATTTATCATACATTAATCACGATGTTGATGCAGACATTCATCCGCCGCTTATATCAAAAGAGGAAGCTATAGAAACTGCAGCAGAAGAATGTAAACCTATAGGCAAATATGAAGTAGAGGCACACCTATGTGTCTGTCTAACACCGAATGCAGGGCCTGATGACAACAAAACAGAACTCTCATGGAAGGTAGTATTTGATGAGGAAGAATTAGTACGCCCACGGTGTGCAATTATAAATGCAGATACAGGCAAATTAATAGATGCTGAAAGGAGGGGTGTAGTAAAATTAAAAAACAAAAAATGATACAGATAACAGCAAACAATTCTATACAAGTAAATAATAAAATTATTAATGATGGCGGGGCATAGGGTATGGTAATGTAGCAGATGTCTCAGGATTCAATCTTCATTATTTGATTGACAGCAGTGAAGTTGAAATGACCAACGAGCAGGTAATGACAGCGAATTGTTATATTGTACTACAAAACGAATGGGGATCGGTAAATAAACACATTCAAAAAGGACTTAGAGTAATTTGGATATTTTGGCAAGGCTCCATATGGCACACCTAGTGATAGTGGGCTTATTGAGGTAAATGTTCCTTTGATAACTGATTAGGCAAATGAAAAGTCTTATAGGTCTGCAGAAGCCATGATTAAGCATGTCATCACCCATGAAGCAGGTTATTGTATATTGCTCACGCCATATGATGTAAGATACAACGATACTCTTCATTCAATGAAGAGGAAAGCATTAAAGAAGACTATTTTTACTCTGATTTTTATCTTATAAAGAAACTCCCAAGAAGACTTACAAATCTTGGAGATGATGTATGCGAAGTTAATCCTAAATGGTCACCAGATGGGAAATGGATAGCTTTTACGGTTGTTCATTTGAATAAAGGCTACATGGCTCCTGCAGTATGCAAGCCGGATGGCAGTGAATATATGGAAATACTTCCGGAAAACCCATCACAATACAATGGTTCAATGTGGTATACCAAAAAAGGATGGACACCAGCAGTTGGATGGGATGGTAAAATTGAGAAACCCGGATATAGTGCAAATCCATATTATATGTGGGGAAACCCGCATGCATCCGCTGTAAAATGGTCATATGATGGTAAATATCTGCTAATAAATACCGGTGATCGATATTGCACTTTGGTAGCTGCAAAATATGAGAATAATCAATGGATGTGGAATCCTATTGGAGGTGTGATTGGTGGACGACCAACAGCAGCAGGAATATGGCATATGGCATTAGGCAAAAACAGTGCAGGCAATCCATCTGTAGTGTATACACTTATAGATGGGTTAAATATTGTTGACCTTACTCAATTAGATCAGGAATCTGGCAGTAGAATAATTCGATGGATGGATTCTAATCGGTTCTATATTGTGAAATGGCTGTCATGGTAGACTGTTTCATTATTGCCGATTCCAATTGATGAAATCAAGGCAGAGGTGAGTGTTGAGTATGGGAGAACGG
>JAPXND010000173.1:1174-3028 GCA_033808695.1 Armatimonadota bacterium | reverse complement strand
ATATCAGTCAGCGTCTCTTCATTAAAAGTGTTAACCAGCTTTTCTGCAGTTAAATTTTGCGTTCTGTCCATCCGCATATCTAAAACTGCATTATATTGAAAACTGAATCCTCTTTCAGGTTCATTCAGCTGAA
The DNA here is from genome assembly GCA_033808695.1 of Armatimonadota bacterium. Classification (GTDB taxonomy): domain Bacteria; phylum Armatimonadota; class UBA5829; order DTJY01; family DTJY01; genus JAPXND01. The sequence goes on along the minus strand of JAPXND010000173.1, from coordinate 2,895 downwards.
ATGATGATACTCCTAAATCAAATATTATACCATCTACACTATTTATATTAAGACTTGCTGCTATTTCTTTTAAATATAAAAAATTGCCTTTTATAATTTTTACATTATCTGTATATTCAATTAGTCTTTTAGATGCAGCGGCTACAGCATCATCATCTTGATCGATACCGATCAACATTCCATCAGGAATTATTCGCTTTATAATCTCAACTGAGTGCCCACCGCCACCGATGGTACAATCAATTATAATATCACCATTTTGCGGGTTAAGAAATTGAATTATCTCGTTCACCATAACAGGTGTATGGTAATCGTTTATACTATTCAATTATTAACCAAGCCCTATTTCTTTTGCTGATTCGCTTATAACTTCATCAGTCAGCGATTCAACAGTTTCTTCCCAGCGTTGTTTGCTCCACATTTCGATTCTATTACCAGCTCCAACTACCATAACATCTTTTTCTATACCGGCATATTCTCTTAGATTTTGAGGCAAAGCTATTCTTCCCTGCACATCTGTTGATGCATCTAATGCTTCCCCAGTAAAGAATCGTTGAAGGCGAACTGCGCTCAGGTCAAGCATAGGACGCTCTTGTATCTTTTCGTCGAGCTTCCTGAATTCTTCTTCCGTAAGGATCCACAAACATCTGCCCATACCTTTGGTAACAACAAACTTATCACCCAAAACATATCGGAACTTTTGGGGTATTATAATTCTACCTTTATCATCAATTGTGTGATTGTAACCGCCACGGAACATATGGGCTAATCTCCCACTAAGTCTCCACCTAATTACTACTTGTCTCCAATTTTACACGTATCTACACATGATGTCAATGATTATTTTAAAAATTATAATTAATTTTTTGACACACTATTTAATTGATTGTTAACTATTATCTATGATTGTTATTATTATACATATACTGGGGATTATTATTAATGATTCATGAAGTTTATTAGAGGCTTGTTATACTTTAAACTTACTAACAGGAATATTATCAATATATTTTACAAGTAGAAATTACAAATCTTTTCTGAATGGCTGCTTGTTTTTGCAATTCATCACAATTAACTGCGAAAGTGGTTTTAAGCTTTGGAGCCGAAAATTCCCATTTCACGGAATTTGGTATATCTTTGTTCCTTCAATTCTTCTGATGTCATATTTTCCAACATCTGCAAATTCCTAATTATACTGTCTTTTATATTCTGAGCTGTTTTTTCATAGTTGCGATGGGCGCCGCCAAGCGGTTCTGGTATAATTTCATCTATGACGTTATTCTCTAAGGCAGACTGAGCAGTGAGCCTGAGTGATTCAGCTGCTTCAGGACCTTTTGTGGGATCTCGCCACAGAATTGCAGCGCAGCTCTCCGGAGGGATTACGGAATATATAGAGTGCTCAAGCATCATTATAGTATTTCCAACAGCTATACCTATTGCTCCACCGCTGCCGCCTTCTCCAATTATTATGCATATTACCGGCACTTTAAGCGTGGACATTAGAAACATGTTGTGTGCTATTGCTTCACTTATGCCGCGTTCTTCTGCGCCAATGCTGCAGTCAGCAGCAGGGGTATCTATAAAGCAGATAATTGGGCGATTGAACTTTTCTGCCAATTTCATCAGGCGTCCAGCTTTTCTATAGCCTTCCGGTTTCGCACTTCCAAAATTTCTAAACTGTCGGTCTTTGAGGTCGCGGCCTTTTTGATGTCCGATGACCA
>JAPXND010000173.1:0-1164 GCA_033808695.1 Armatimonadota bacterium | reverse complement strand
GCTTATGCGGTCATCCGGAACACCCAGAACGGAATCAAGTTTTAACTCGTATAAACTGCCATTTATGAGGTCAGCCAATTCAGTAATATTCAGTTTCACGTCCTGTTCAACAAAATCATCAAAGATTATTCGGATATAATCCATAGTATATGGTCTATTGGGATGGCGTGCCGTAAGGGTTTTATCCCATGGTGTAAGATTTTCAAATATCTCTTTTATCAATCTATCCCTATGTTCTTCAAGCTCGGTTATTTCTGCAGATCTATCAATGCCCTCTTTCTCTGAGATTTCTTTTAGAGTTGCAATATTAGCATCCAGCTCAGCAATAGGTCTTTCAAAATCCAGTATATTAAGCGCCATTGTCGCCTCCGTATGAAGCAAATGTTATAACTTTTGTTATGGTATCTTTTATATCTTTACGTGCAGATATAATATCAATCATACCGCGTTCATATTGGAACTCCGATTTCTGATATCCCGGTGGAGTTTGGACAACCTGAGCCTGCGCAGCAACCCGCTGTCCAGTAAATGCAATAAGCGCATCTGGTTCTGCAATGATAACATCTGCCAGCATTGCAAAGCTTGCCAGAACTCCTGCTGTAGTTGGATCTGTTAAAACTGATATATAAAGCAACCCGGATTGATTGAATTTGGCCGCAGCAGCGCTTGTTTTTGCCATTTGCATAAGTGACAAGATGCCTTCCTGCATTCTTGCACCACCAGAGGTATTGATAATTATTACGGGGCAGTTGTTTTCGATGCCTTTTTCGAATGCGCGGGAAACCTTCTCTCCATAAACTGACCCCATGCTTCCGCCTCTGAAACTGAAGTCGGCAACTGCGATAACAACGGGAATACCATTGATTTTTGCTGTACCAGCAAGCATTCCGTCATTCATTCCTGTTTTCTGAGTGTCTTTTTCTAGCTGCTCTTTGTATTTTGGAAAATTAAAAGGGTCAATTGATATAAGCTCTTTGTTGATTTCTTCAAACGTACCTTCATCTACAGTGATGGCAATACGTTCAGCAGCGCTTAATCTAAAATGATTGCCGCACTTGCTGCAAACTTTTAAATTCTTTTCCAGTTCTTTGCTGAAAATGATTTCACCACATTTGGTGCATTTAGTCCAAAGTCCTTCTGGAAGTGAATCAAGGTGGTCACGTG
>JAPXND010000172.1:0-3085 GCA_033808695.1 Armatimonadota bacterium | reverse complement strand
CATATAATTGTTGGAACATAATGTCATTAGGTAAAATTGGAAAATATGAAAAACTGGATGTTCTGGGTCATGGCGCCTCAGGGATAGTATACCTGGCATGGGATACTATGCTCGGTAAACATGTAGCCCTTAAAGTTATCACCATCCCAGCTTCTGATGAGAGCCGACTTCTTGAAGAAGCCCGCGTTATGGATAGACTCAGGCACCCTAATATAGTTCAGGTAAACAACGTAGACCGCATAGGCGCTCAATTAGTGATTGATATGGAATACGTTAAAGGTACCAATCTGCTTCAATACATGAAGCAAAAGACTCATATAGACTGCAGTGAAGCTCTTACCATTGCAATGCAGATTTGTGATGCTTTGGATTTTGCTCATAGAAATCATACAATCCACAGAGATATAAAACCGGCAAATATTCTTATCAACACTCAGGGTGATGTGAAAATAACTGACTTTGGACTTGCGGAAATACTTGGAAGCGGATCATACGCTGGAGGCGCCGGAACATACGCTTACATGGCCCCGGAGGATTTTGAAGAAGTAGAAAAGTCAGACCACAGATCAGACATATGGGCTATCGGTGTTACGCTATATGAAATGATTACCGGCAGAAGGCCGTTTCAGGCTTCAAAAACTAAAGATCCGTTTTCATGGAAAAGAACAATTGAAGAAGATCAGCCAGAACCGATTTTTTTATCAAATACAGAGCTGCAGTCAAAAATTCAGCAGGTAATTTCAAAGGCTTTGTCGAAAGATAAATACAGCAGATATCAAACAGCCGGTGAAATGCGGGATGATATATCTAAAATATTAGCAGAGATAGGCATAAAAAAATCTGTAGTTGATGTTTCAGAAACTCATCCAAAAAGCAATACATATCCTGATGATATTCCGACTGATGTAATGCTGATATCAAGCAGTGGGTTAAGCGCTGATACAGATATGATTGACTTTGGCAGAGTAAGAGCCAATGAACCATCTCGCAGAAGCTTAGTGGTATCATCAACCGGCAGGGGCAGATGCTCTGGAAAAATTGTATCTCTTCCAGGCTGGATATCAGCTGCACCGACTGCATTCACCAGACGCAATCAAAGGTTTGTATTAACTACAAATACAAATGAATTCTTTGATCCAGGAGAATACAACGGCAATATTATTTTTGAGGTTGATGAAGAAAAATTAAATATACCTGTAACAGCAGAAATTCTGCGAAGCCGACCCGAGTTTTATCAAATTGCATGGTGGTATGTACCTTTATTGTTTTTTTGCATACTCCCATTGATAATGAGCCTGAATAAATGGTACAGCGGAGGCATAACTGGAATTGCTGTTAAAGATATAATAGCAGCAGGGTTATTATCCATAATGCTTTTTATTATATCTGTATATGCAGAAATAGGCCTGTGGGAAAGATTCATTCCTGCAATGCTGGGCGCCATCGGTTTGGGAATAGGTATAGGAATAACTGGACAAGAAATGCTTCATGGTGGTATATTGGAGCAGGGAGAAATTATTCCAACAGCAATAACAGGGGCATTATTGTGTTTTTTAATAGTGCTGCAGCTATTAACAGCATCTAAATGGAAAGTTTGGGCATGGATTCTGATTGCTGCATCAATCACTGTTGCAATACTGCTCACAGGATAAACATACAACTTCTATAAGGAGTACATTCGTGAATAAAACAATGCTATGGCGTATTATTATTGTTGTGGCTATACTAGGACTCATAATATCCGGTATAAGCCGTTCTGTGCATCTTAACAAATTGGCAGAAACCCTTATTAATGGTGATCCTGACCAACAGGTAAACGCTGCCACAGAGCTAATGAAGCGTGACAAATTATTTGAAAAAACACAGAGAATGGATTCCACTGATCGGATAAAGATCATGGATGTAATTGCAAAAATTCCCGGTGAATTAACAGTTAAGCAAACTCTGCCCATGTTTAAAGACACAGAAGCTAAACTTCGTACAAACACGCAGGTTATAGAAGTTGACAATAAAATTCGTGGACTGCAGTATTACCAGGACGAAAAAACAAAAAAGACCAACGCTCCTTTGCTGAAAGAACTGCAGGATAAAAAAGCACATCTCACAAAATTGCAGAATGATGAAGTAGAACTGCATACCAAAATTGTAGATGTATTGAAAGTATTAGCAAAAAATGAGATAAATACACTTGTACCGGAAATGAAAAATCCCGATGCTAATGTAGGTGTTGGGGTAAAGGATACTCTTGTTGCCATAGGTGCAAAAACTATTCCTTACATGAAAGAAGCTGCATTTGAAGAAGACCTTAGAGGTCATGCATTCGAAGTATTATCTCGTGTAGGCGAAGAAAGCATCCCTATTCTAATTGAATTGTTGAACTATAAAACAGCCGACAATACCAAAAGCCAGCCAATTAGAATGGCAGCTGCAGGCGCATTGGGTTCAATAGCCAAAAAAGGCGCCACCATGGCGTTAATAGAAGCAACAAAAGATGTTGAAGCTGTACGCCGAGTTGCAATAAGCTCTCTCTGCGCAATACGAGACCCAAGATCAATCGATACGCTTGTTTACGTTCTCACCCACACTACCGATGACGGAGAGGTAAGAGCAAGATCAGCAACCGCACTAAGCGCTATCGGCGGACAGAAAGCTATAACAGCATTGGTTGGCGCACTTGATGATTTAGATCTTAAGGTTCAGTCATCAGCAATAACTGGTCTGCAGCTTATAGGAAACGCTGCAGTAAAACCGGTAGCAGCAGCTATTGCATCTGGAAACAAACAAACTGCCAAATCAGGCGCTGTTGTTCTTGAACGAATTAATTCGCCTGAAGCATCAAATGTGTTAATAACTCTAACAAAGAGCAGTGATCCAGACATTAGAGCATCTGCTGCTAAAGGGCTTGGATTCCAATCAAACCCAAGAATAGACATATTGGTATCATTGCTTTCCGACAGCAATGGCAAAGTCGGTGATGTAGCAATGGATACACTAACCAATTTGGGTGAATCTGTTGTACCAAAACTGGTTAGTGTAATCAATTCAGAAGCAAGCGATACGTCTAAATACAGAGCCGCTACAATAC
>JAPXND010000171.1:0-3246 GCA_033808695.1 Armatimonadota bacterium | reverse complement strand
GAAGCTACCTTAAGGGAAAAAATTGAACAGTTGAACCAAGAAATTGACATTCGACAGCAGCAAATCACAAAAATAGAAGAGCAACTGAAATTAATAAAGGAGGGAAATCAAGTGATGAAAGGTACAGAAATTGATTTTGTCGTAAAAAATAGTTTGAAAGCCTTGGAGTTGTATAAAAAAATTTTTGATGAAATTGAGGTAGTAGAGGCAACGGATTATCCGGAAGGTCTGAATGAAGCAGTTTTTACTTTGTATGGAACGAGATTTCATATGTTGGATGAAAATCCTGAATATGGACTAAGAGCGCCTGATAAGGAACATCCGAATACAGTTTGGTTTAATATAACGGTAGAAGATATCGAAAAAACCCATAAAACTGCTTTGGAAAACGGTTGCATAGAAATTCAGGGAATTACCAAAATGATGAACGATGCAATTAGCAATTCTATCTTTGTAGATCCCTTTGGTTATGCGTGGATGCTACATAAAATCTACAAAAACTTAAGTTTTGAAGAAAGAATCAAAATCATTGAAGAAGAAATGAAAAAGAAATGAAACACATTACATTTTGTACCAATATACAGTTCTACAAAGCCAGACTCATATTAAATGGTGGATGAAACGATATATGTTGCGTATCAAGAAACTAATACAGAACTTGGAGCAACCTTCTAATAGTATTGCTGGTGAATTACAAAATTACATGTTATTATAGCTAATCTTAAAACAAGAAAATGCTCTCAAATTTAGTTTGGGAGCATTTTGTCCTCTTAAATCCTAAAGTACAACATGATATGATATATATTGAGTATAGGAGGAGCTATTTATGATGCAAAAAGAAATCATAAATAATAACAAGAAATATTGGAATGATTTTGCAGATTTATGGTTTGGTACAACCGCACTTCCTACATATGGGGTTAAATTTGTTTCTGAGGAAGATTTACAATATTTTAAGGATGTTTCAGGCAAAAAAGTGTTAGAAATATGTTGTGGTAGTGGCCATTCCCTTAAATATCTAGCTGATAGAAATGCAGCAGAATTATGGGGAATCGATTTATCTCAAAAGCAATTAGAGAATGCAGAAACTTATTTGAGGGAGAACGGATATACCGCAAAGCTAATCTGCTCACCCATGGAAGCTGATCTTGATATTCCAAAAAACTATTTTGATTATGTCTATTCAATATATGGAATAGGCTGGACAACTGATTTACAAGGTACATTTAATAAAATAGCTTCCTTCTTAAAAAAAGATGGCATATTTATTTTTAGTTGGCATCACACACTAAATTATTGTGTGGCTTGGTCATGCAGTCAGCGACAAGATATAATAGAAAATGACCAGTTGGTTTTTAACAAGAGTTATTTTGATGAGTCTTATTTTACTATGCCCGTGCATGGGAGTGAGATAATCTTATGCAATCGAAAGGTGTCAACATATATAAATGCGTTAGCGAAAGCCGGGTTTGCTGTTGAGGAAATGATTGAGTAGAACGATCAACAAACTATGGAGTCCGTTGATGATAAAAGTGACAAAGCAAGAAAAGCAAAAATGATTCCAATTTCAATGTGTTTTAAGGCGAGAAAACTATAATGGTAATAAGGATTACAAAAACTCTCTATGGATATATCCTGCGGCGTCATTATGTGTTATGATAAAAAAGATGATGGATGCCAAATAATTTAAATTCAGGACAAAAAAGGGGAATTTGATTACAATAATATAGAAATATAGGAGCTATCCCTGCGGCTCCAGAAGGAGTATATCATATGAAGAATAAATGGGATTCAAATGAGATAACACGGGAATATTTTGATTCCTTGTTGGTTGAAATGAGACACATAGATTCAGTTATACCTTCAACCAAGCTTGAATTATATGGTGAAGTTTTTGATACTCCTATTATGATGGCTGCCCTGTCTCATTTGAACAATACTCGCGAAAATGGTATGGTTGAAATGGCAAAAGGAGCTCATGCAGCAAACGCAGTGAATTGGGCGGGTATGGGAGATGAAGCTGAGTTAGACGCAATAACAGCTACCGGGGCACGGACAATCAAGATCATTAAGCCCTATGCTGACAATGACTATATCTTCCATCGGATTGAGCATGCAGAGCAATGTGGAGCATTGGCAGTTGGGATGGATGTTGATCATTCTTTTGCTGGAAATGGGCAGCCTGATAATGTTCTTGGGCTGCAAATGGCTCCAAAATCTCTTGAAGATATTAAGAGCTTTGTAAAGGCTACAAAGCTTCCCTTTATAATAAAGGGAGTGCTAAGTGAACAGGATGCATATAAATGTCTTGAAGCGGGTGTCAGAGGTATTGTTGTTTCACACCATCATGGAATTATGAATTATGCAGTGCCGCCATTAATGATACTTCCAAAGATAGCCAAAATGATTAATCGTAGGATTCCAATCTTTGTTGACTGTGGAGTGTCAAGCGGTATGGATGCCTTTAAAGCTTTGGCATTGGGAGCCGACGCAGTATCTGCTGGCAGAATAATCATGGAGCCTCTGCGGGAGAAAGGGGCAGAGGGTGTCAAAAATCAAATAAAAAAAATGACTGAAGAGCTAGCAGGAGTAATGGCGAGAACCTGCTCACCTGATATCAGACATATTGACCCTTCAGTGATTTGGAGCCGGAGTTTTTGACAGACGGTTCTTCAAATTGCCCACAGACATCAATTCCATCAGCTGGACTTATACCCTCGATATGCGTTCATAGGAACATATGGGGGGTATATTTGTATGCAAAAATTCAACCTGAAATTAGGTAGGGTTGAGTTGACAGATTAGATATAGTAAGCTGCCTTTTGAGGATAACTCTTTTGATTTAATTATAGATAGGCATGAGGCATATTGTCGCGAGAGATATATGGCATTTTAGCAGACGATGCACGCTTTATTACGCAGCAAGTTGGAAGCTTTACGATTATGAATTTAATACAGTTACTACTCGATTGTTCCTTTAAAGGGCAATTCTTCAAAAAACAACGAAAAAACGCTTGAAATAGTCTTATCATTTGATGTTATGTTAGTTTTTTATTGTCTATGAAAGATTCCATGTTTTCTAATACAAATGATATTCATAATTGTCCCGAATAATGCGGTGATACACCAAGTGAGAATCGTTGTTTTCCAACCAAATTTATCGCTCAATGCCGCTATGCCATACGAGGAAATGGCACTACCTCCGTATGTAAAAGCATTTAATATACCGGAAACGGTTGAGACACG
>JAPXND010000170.1:0-3289 GCA_033808695.1 Armatimonadota bacterium | reverse complement strand
CTAGTATGGTTAAACCTTGTATTGAGGTGATACTTGAAAATGCCCGCCCTTCAGATGGCTGGCTGCCTGATAGATATATGCAAGATGGCAGTGTGTTTTACTCTGCCGGAATGCCCGGCGCTCCCTGCGGTCACAGTTGTCTTGACACTGCCGCGTTGATGGTTCGCTCAACTAATTGTTATCTTAACATGGTAGATGAAGAGACAGCAAAAAACTTCTATCTTAAATGGCGTCCTACCCTAATCCGTGCACTTGATGCAATGCCAATGGATGACTGCGGTCTTGTATACAACTCCCCGGATAATCCGCATACAGTATTTGGTTTCACTGATACAGTTTGCAAAACAGGCCTGTTATTTATAGAATCGATTGATATGTGGCGCGCATATAGAATTATTGAAGATTTAGATAAAAGATTTTCTATACCATCAGGTAAATATGCTGATGCAATAAAGAAAATTGAAGCTGCATTACTTCCCACATTTCTACGTGATGACGGTATGTTGAACTCAGCAACAATTGATTGCAAACAGCTTGATATATGGGCAAGCGCTTATTTAATTGCAGTCGGTTTTCCAATACCTGATTCTGTAAAACTATCAATTCAAGAATGGCTCGCTCGAAATTATGACTCAGTATCAATGCATGGTTATATTAGACACACACCGCAAGGAGAACATTGGCAGCGTTTCCATGAAGGTTTTGAACCAATACCAGGTCAATATATGAATGGTGCATTTTGGTCTTTTCCTTCAGGCTGGTATGCAGAAGCGGTATATGAAAGATATCCTGAGCTGTCTATGCGCATATTTAGTGAGATTGCAGAGTTTTCAGTCAATGATGGTGTATACGAATGCATAAACGATGGATACCGTAAAGGAAAATCATATGGCGTTAGTATAACGAATGCCTATGGTTCCGCAAAAAAATTGTTAAAAGATCTTTAAATAATATAAGACATTGTCATATATCCGATTGCGACGGCGCTGAAATTCTATCGACCAATGAGCAATGAAAAAATCCCTCTCTATAAAAGAGAGGGATTTTCTAAGCTATTTCAATAATGCCAGTCCGCATCATTTGCTTCCTTGGCATGCGCTTCTACAAACTCGCACTGGGGTTTCACTTTATCACCCATCAAACGTATAATCTTAACGAATAGTAATCACTCTTAATGCTGTATAAGTCTGGTTGAACATATCTGTTGTGCGTACATAAATCAGATGTGTACCTGCGGCAACATCCTTTGGAAGATTTGCTTTCCACATATGTTCATTCATATGAGGCGCCGGAGTTTTCTTGAACAATTTTGAATCCAAGCTATTCTCAAAATCCTTCATTTGTTTGTATATAGGATCTTCGGCAACTATCTTGTCCATCGGAATCCATGTGCCTTCATCACCTATCCTCATCTCAACCTTCGAGCGCGAAGAACCTGCAAATACATTCACAAATACTTCTGCTTCTGCAACGCGGTCTTTTTCTACTACATCCGGAGCATATATGTTCATCTGATAGTTATCCGGTCTTCGGGCAGCTTTAAATCGAACAGAATACTTGTTCTTATTGAAAGTGATGATTGAGTATCCATTCGGTGCGCCATCACTCATTGTCGTGTGTGGAATACCAACTTCATCCGGTATTCCTGACCACCAGGATCCGCATGTGGTTACATTTACAAGATAAGGATGCTTATCCGGTCCATTCCATCCCTTTATAGACTGGGTAATGTATCCGTGTCGTTGGGTATGCCAGTGTGCGGCAATTGTTAAAGTATTCGGATGGTCTTCTAGCAGTGATAGTATCGTTTCGCGATCTTCCATCTCTATTATCGGTATGTGCATCATCAGCACGACTAACTGGTCTTTGGGAATACTAGCCAGATCGTTTCGCAGGAATGCCATCTGATTTAAATCCAATCGTGCTGTATATCTGCTGCTATTTAAGAAATACGTATTATGCATTGCAATGAAATGCACAGGGCCATAATCAAAAGAATAATAAGAGGGTCCGAAATGACGCTCAAAAGTCTCATCAATATGCTTCTGATTAGGCGCGGCGTCATAATTCGAATCATGGTTGCCTTTTACATAATAAGCCGGAATACCAATTTTACCTACAACAGGCACAAGCGGTTCATACAGCGAAAGGTCATCTCCAACGTTATCACCAAGCAATACGCAAAACGAAGCATCTGTTCCAACCAGTTCTTCTATTATATCGTGAGCCAGATAATGTATCTCTTTCTCACTGTATGGTTGTGTATCACCAAGGAACAATGCCTTAAAACTATCGGGTTCTTTGTTGGGATACAGCGGAAAATCTATTGATTCAGGAAGCGGACCCGTAGGCTCGACACCTTGATACTTTAGTTTTGGAGATCCATTCGGTTTATGGATATAATAGAACTGTGGAACATTATTAGCATCGATTGCTGTTTTCCAGTTCCGTGGCTTAATCACGAAGATAATGGTGTCATCGCTAACAGGAATACTGTATCTTCCTGAAGCATTTGTTTTTGTAATAATGCGGCCGTTTGATACGCGAACGCCTTCAATTCCTTTTTCATTTTTATCGAGTATTCCATTCCTGTTTGCATCATGGTATACAATTCCACTTGCATAAAGCGATTCTTCATTCTGCTGTGCACCTGCAGGACCGGCAAATAACATTCCGATAAAAATAACAACAATTAGCAGATGTTTTTTCATATATCCTCCTCAATATTTATATATTTATAAAATATTGTACATTATTTATAGTTTGAATACAAGAGATTATTATGTATGGACTGCAATTTTTCCGCCATTTTTTCAGGTATAGATATGATGGTATTACCTGCATCATTTATCCCTTGGCTTGTATTATTGTTAATAAGCTATGGATTATTCGCTTAGCTTATTAAAAAAGTTTATATAAAACGATATGGCGAATAGCTATAAGAACTAATGTCATAGGATATACATATAATCTGGTGAAAGGCAAATTAAAGATATGCCTTCTCTTCAGAATAGAAAACCTGCGAAGAAACGATATTTGAGTATATAAATGGTAGCCCGTAGGGGATTCGAACCCCTGATCCCATGGCTGAGAACCACGTATCCTAACCGCTAGACGAACGGGCCACATGCAGCGCCCATATTATATCAAAATATAATAATCATGTAAAGCTTTATGTTAATATGCATTGTACATTAAACAAACAAAAGTTACAATAGGTCAATAAAAGAATTGAGATATTGGGAAGCGGAACGCCAGTTATGAACCAAAAGAGGTGCATTGTTAGACC
>JAPXND010000169.1:0-3331 GCA_033808695.1 Armatimonadota bacterium | reverse complement strand
ATTTGCACATTCATTATCATATTGCATTTTCATCTTGCCAAAATCAAGATACTTTTTTGCATTGTGCAATGAATTCCAATCATCGGTATGTATATTTCCAAGTTTCAGTTCGCTGGAAACGAAAAAGTCACATGGATAGATATCACCATTGTGCTCAACTACCATATACTGAGAGCAGTTTTTATCCATATGACACAATGAACGGCATCCATCAACTAAATATAACAGAATTGCATCAAACAGACGAACGGATATTGCATAAGGGTCAGATTTCCATTCATCGTATATATCACATAAAAATTTGCCCCAGGATTCACCTGAAATAGTCCATGGCATCATATTTCCATCATCGTCAAATTCTACACAAGGGATGTATTGATGATATCTAACGCCCATAGCTTTTAGTTCATTGAATACTTCTTTTCCATGTTCAACATTAGCAGCGCTTACTAAAGTCAATATATTGTATTCAACATTGTTTCGTTTCAGGCGCTCAATACCTTTAATCACGGAATCGTATGAACCCAATCCAGCAGCGTTAATTCTAAATTTATTATGAAGCTCGATAGGTCCGTCAAGGCTTACTCCTGCTAAAAACTTATACTGTTCTAATAACTTTGACAATTCATCTGTTAATAATGTTGCATTTGTTTGAATGCTGTTTGCAACAATTGTTCCTAGCTTGCCATATTTCATTTGCAAGTCAACCGCTTTGCGGAAAAAATCGCAGCCCATGAGTGTAGGTTCTCCGCCTTGCCAGTTGAATACATACTGGTCTTGTTTAGTTTTCATATATGTAGAAATAATCTGTTCCAGGGTCTCATCAGTCATGCGGTGAATCTGTGTTTCTGGATATAGACGGCGTTTGTCAAGATAAAAGCAATAACTGCATCTTAGATTGCAGTCGGCTGAAGCAGGTTTAATAAGCAGAGTAAATTGTTTCATTGTATTTCACGTTTAAAGAGAAAAATAATCGCCAAATATATCATTAAATCTGGCGATTATGGTATATGTTTGGATTAATATTTGCCGTATTTGTCTATCAATTCCTGTGCATAGCAATAATTATCCCATGATACAGTAGGTGGAACTGAATGGTCAGAATGATATATGTATCCGCCATTTTTCATTGCAATTGGAATTTTGCTGGATATTTCTTCTTCAATATCTTCTTTGGAACCAGAAAGTTTTCTTATATCAATATTTCCAAAAAAAGTGATCTTATTTCCATAAAGCTCTTTCAAAACACGCACATCCTGACCGCATTTTGCTTCTAATGGCTGTATAGCGGAAAATCCTGCTTCTATAAACCTGGGTATTAGTGTCTCTATTTTACCGCAGGAGTGCAGTATTACAGGCTTGTTGTGAGATTTAAAGAAATCGCATAGTTTTTTATGCGCCGGCCATAGAAGTTCATCGTAGCATGCAGGTGAAAATAATGTAGAATTGCGATATCCTACATCTCCGAAAAACCATGCGCCGTCAAAATCAGCTCCCATTGCAAACATCTTTTCAATTAATGCGATGATTAAGTCTGCATAGGTGTTAAAAACATCCGCAGCTGCTTTGGGTTCATCAAGCATCAGAGTGAAAATATTCACCTGTCCAAATAATGGCCAAGCTGCTTCATATGATTCAACTGAAGTAAAGTGAGTAAATTTTCCGCTTGCCTTGCCTGCATCGCATATTTCCTTAATATTTGCCGGTATTCGCGATTCATCGGGCGTTAATCTTTCTTTGTAGTTATACCAATCTGTTCCGTTGTTTACTGTATGTTCGAGCCATTGAGGAGTATGTCCGGATTCATATGTAAAGTCTTTTCTCTTTACACCATTTGCATCCTTTATTAATCTATATGTATCTGTTTCCTCATACACTTCGGTTGGTAATCTCAAACTCAAATCTACACCGGGAATTCCATACATATCAAACCCAAATTTGGCGCCTATATCACTTCCGTCCCATCCTTGTGTTTTCCATACTTCAAATGTTTCCGACCATGGGCTGTCAGATTTGCCAATTCTATCAGGAATTCCGCCATTCAATATTGTAAGTATACGCTCACTTGATGTCATTTTACTCTCCGTGATAATTGAGGTAATATACAATTCATATTAAATGTATACTGCAAAACTTCCTGCATGATTTAAGTAAATCTTTAAGTATTTCATTAACAGTTTTAAATAATATTGTTTGATGAAATTTTTCATTGTATAATAAATGAGTTAATATCTATTTTATTTATGGGGTGCAGCATCAAATGTCAGATAAGCAACTGAGAATGGATTGCATAGATCTATCTTTCTTACCGAATTTGCACATGCCGGATGGATATACTTTGCGCACTTATCAACCGGGTGATGAAGCAGCATGGGCTTCTATAATGAATACGGGAATAGGGGAGTGGACAGCTGAATTATGCAGGAAAGAGCTTACATCTAAACCGCAATTTTTATCGGATGGGCTTTTTTTCGCAATAAGTGATGGCGTTCCAATAGGTTCCGCCTGTGCATGGCGAATGACTGAAAACGATGTGAAAGATGGGCGCCTGCATATGGTATGTGTTTTGCCGGAGCATAGAGGAAATAGGTTGGGTTATCTGCTTACTCTTGCTGTTATGCATTATTTTAGAGACAATGGATATGAGAAAATCAGCTTAACCACCGATGATTGGCGAATTGCTGCAATCAAAACATATCTGAGATTGGGATTTAAGCCGTATTATTATGATGATTTCCATATAAAAAGATGGAATGCAATTTTTGAGAAGATAAATGCACAGAGTGAATGATTTGAAAAGCTTGCTGTCCCCGGTAGATCCAGGAAATCCGGCGCTTATTGATATTATTGCCAAAAAGATACATCAAATGGGCAGAATAACTTTTGCCGATTATATGGAAATGGTGTTGTATAATCCGTTGTATGGTTACTACTCAAGCAGTCATGATAATATAGGCGTATCCGGCGATTTTATTACAAGCTCTGCACTTAGCCCGGTTTTTGGTGCGTTGATTGCCAGGTGGATAGTGCAGAAATACAATGAGATGGGATTGCCAAAGAGATTTGATATTGTTGAAATGGGTGCAGGAAAAGGGTTTCTATGTGCAAGTATTATGAACACGCTTAGGTGTGAACATCCCAGCATATATGAATCTGCACATTACTCACTGATTGATATTGCTCGTAAAACAGAATTGGCATATGATCTCTACAGTGAATTTGAAGATAGAATTACAATTCATGAATCACTGGATGCATTAGATAATAACTCAATTTTTGGCTGCTTTGTTTCCAATGAGCTTCCTGATGCATTTCCTGTTCATCTCATTGC
>JAPXND010000168.1:0-3369 GCA_033808695.1 Armatimonadota bacterium | reverse complement strand
CAGTGTTTATTGCAGTATTGTTATTGGTTCCTGCATTGCTTTTTGCAGAAGCTGCAGATGAGGAAAATTTTAGAATACCTATATATGAAAGACCAGAAGATAAAGCAAATCCTGATCTTACATATGAGAGGATGTTAGAAGTTAAAGGTTATATGGAGAACTTGATTAAATCTACTTTTGATGAGTATTCGATTGCCAAAAATTCTGGTGATAAAGATAGGTTTTTAATAGAAAGAAAAAGATTGGTAATACCGATTATAAAAGCATATAAACAATTGGTTGAAATGGGAATACCAGACGAAAACAATCTAATATATCCCAAGTGCTATGTATATAATGTTCTTCCATTAAGCGGACCATTGTTTGAAGAAGATATGAGACGACATGAAGCGCAAATGAAAGAATATTATCGTGTGCGAAAAATTGAGGAGCTAATAATTATGAAGGAAAGAATGGCTTTAGCAATGAATAGCTTATATAATGATATGCCTTACGCTTGTAGTGAATACAGAGAAGTCTTGAAGGAAACACTAAAAGATGATGCTTTAGCAGAAAAATTATACAATAGATTAATAGAGTCAATAGGTCCTAAAAATTTAGAATTTCTTATGAAAAAAGAGGAAATGGATAAGAAGAGAGCTTCCGGAATCTATGTCCCATAGAACAGACAGCGTTAACATGTTGGGAGGACGGTATATATCCGTTCTCCCTTTTTTGTTTCCCAATAGAATGCTTAAAAATATTGACAAATCAATAATAAAGATTTACTCTAATAATATATAAAAATCTATTTCAAAATATTATACAATAAATAGACTAACTTGCATGTATGTGAATATACTTACTAACTAAAGGAGGTGAAATGCGGTAGAAGCTGTTAATGTAGAGCCCTTACAAACAATATGAAAGAGAGTCAATAAAATGATTAGAAAAACAATTATCCTTTTAATTACAGTTACAGCTTTACTTTTTAGTTCAAAAGTATTCTCCGCAGGACAAATGATTATAGACAAGAAAACCCTAAACAAAATAGATCAGATTATTCTTAATTACAATGATCTCAGATTTGAAAAAGCTGCAGATGTTCCTGCCAAATTCTGCGAAACAACCGAGCATTTTAGAAGAGCCCCGCTCAACTCAAACGATGTAGAGTGGGCAGATGCACCCGTCGGAACTAAATGGGGAGGCAATTGGATTTCCGCATGGTTTGTAGGAGAAATCAAGCTTCCTGCATCCTGCAGTGGAAAGAAAGTATTCGTTCAGGGCAATACCAATGGAGAATCGCTTGTTATAGCAAATGACCGCTATATAGGCGTAATGGATGACAATCATCCGTTTGTATTATTAACAAAGGATGGCAAGCCAGATGAGCAATACAACATAGAGATTGAAGCATACTCTGGTCACTATATGGTTGGCTGTATGCCCCACGATAAAGCTGTAATACCGGAACCCAAATCGAAAACGTTCGGTGGAATAAAAATCTTTATCGAGCGCGAAGATGTCAGCGGATTTGTATATGACCTTAAAATCCTGCGGCAGGTAACAAAGTCGCTTGATGACAATAGCCTTAGAAAGAATACCATCATCAAGGAGCTGGCAAAAGTCTACTCCATAGTGGATATGATTCCCGCTGAAACCGGTGAAGCAAGCTGGCGTCCTAAACTTGCTGAAGCACGAAAGATTATGTATCCGCTCCTTGAAGCGAAAAATGGTTCCACCACACCATGGTTTGGAATTATCGGTCATTCACACATGGACACAGCATGGCTTTGGCCTCTAACAGAAACCTGGAGAAAGTGCGCAAGAACATTTTCATCAGTTATCAACCTGATGGAGCAATACCCTGAAATGACATTCATTCAGAGCTCTTCATACCAAACGGATATGATTCGTAAACTCTATCCTTCTTTATTTGAAGATATGAAGAAAAAGGTTGCAGAAGGCAGATGGGAGCCAAATGGCGGAATGTGGGTAGAACCGGACTGTAATATTCCATCCGGCGAATCACTTGTCCGTCAGATACTCATTGCTCAAAACAGCACTCGCGAATGGTTTGGTTATACTGCCGATACCCTTTGGATGCCCGATGTTTTTGGATATTCAGCGGCGCTTCCGCAGATACTCCAAAAATCAAATATACCATATTTCTGCACTACCAAAATATCATGGAACGACACTACCAGATTCCCCTACGACACATTTATCTGGAAAGGAATCGATGGTACATCAGTTATTTCTCACTACAACTTCATACACTGCTGGCCGGATCCTGAAACATTAACGCATAATTGGAACTGGGTGCAGCATAAATACAATCAGGATAGGCGCTTATGCTCATATGGATACGGTGATGGCGGCGGCGGTCCCATGATGGAAATGCTTGAGTCAGCACGACGTATAACCGATTTGGAAGGAAGTCCAAAGGCAAGCCATGTAACTGTCAGCGAATTTATGGACGGTATAGTAAATGATATCAAAGACCTGCCAGTTTGGTCTGGCGAGCTTTACCTTGAAGCTCATCGCGGCACATTGACATCTGTTGGTGCAATCAAGCGCGGTAACCGAAAAACCGAAATAGCATTGAGAGAGGCAGAGCTTATGAATACTTATTCAATGCTGGCAGGAAAAAGCTATCCTAAAGATGAGCTTCTTGAGATATGGAAAGATCTTCTAGTAAATCAATTCCATGATGTTATTTCCGGTACATCAATTGCAGAAGTAACCGATTTGGCAATTGAAACCTTTAATAAATGCGTAAGCAAAGCTGAATCGCTGACCACAGAAGCGTTTGAGTATCTTACTGAATCCAGCAAAGACAAATCGAAACTGATGATAATGAACACCTTGTCTTGGGACCGCAACAACGAAATATCCATTGATTGTCTGCCGGAAGGAAAAACTATAGCCGGAGACAATATCCAATCACAGTGGATTGAAGATGTCTATGGCAAAAAGAAACTTATTGCAAATGGAATGTGTATTCCTGCGCTAAGCGCATCTGTATTTGATGTTGCGAACTATAAAGAATCAAAAGAGAATCCGTTCAAGGTTGAAAGAAACAAGGTAGAAACTCCATTTGCCAAGGTGGTATTTAATGAGAATGGAACAATCGCCTCATTTATTGATAAAAAATCCGGCAGAGAAATCGTAAAGCCCGGATGTGCAATGAACAATTTCCTTATTGGTGAAGATATACCGGAAGTCTGGGATGGCTATGATATTGATAGAGATCAGAGGACCAAGATGCTCCCTGATTTCAAGCTCACGGATAGAGAAGTCATTGCTTCCGGACCGCTTCAACTGCGAATAAGAAGCGAATACGAGCTGGGAACTGCATCCAGCTTTACTCAGGATATGGTCTTCCAT
>JAPXND010000167.1:0-3383 GCA_033808695.1 Armatimonadota bacterium | reverse complement strand
GATTGGTTTTGTTGGCGAACTTCACCTTTCATTTTGGTTAACCTTTTCCCGCTCTTTTCCCTCCTTCATTGTGTAACCTATCTTTGTTTAATGTACAATAAATAAAAATAGTTTAAAATTAATTAATTTAATTTGAAATTTTTAAGTGTAAACTGATAAAGTAGTATAGGAGGGATATATGAAATATTGGAATGAAACCGCAGAAACTATGCAAAGAGAACAAATAAATGTCATACAGTCTGAAAGACTAATAACTACAGTTAATTGGATGTATAATCACAGCAGCCTTTACAAGAATAAAATGAATAATTATGGAATTAGTCAAAACGATATCAAATCAATCGATGATATAAAATATCTGCCATTTACTAACAAAGAGGATTTTAGACATGCATATCCTCTTGAGATGCTGTGTGTTGATAGAACGGATTTATGCGAAGTTCATATGAGCTCCGGTTCAACCGGAACCCCAGTTGTAATGGCATACACACAGGAGGACATTGACCAGTGGGCTGAGTGCATGTCCAGATGCTATATCATGGCAGGATTGCAGCCCGGTGATACAATTCAAATCACCCCTTCTTTTGGACTTTTTAATGGTGGTTTTGGATTTTATCATGGCGCCAGAAAATCCGGCATGTTTGTTATCCCCACTGGCGCTGGCAATACGCCAAGACAGATTACTCTTATGAATGACTTTCATGTAAAAGGCTTGATGGGAGTTGTATCATATGGAATAAGGATTATGGAGGTTCTTGAAGAAAAAAGCGCAGATTTACCATTTCTGAAAATTGGAATATTTGGAGCGGAAACATTTTCGCAAAGCATGAGGGACAAAATTGAAAAAGGCTTAGGAATTGAAGCATTTGATATATACGGCATGACAGAAACTGGCGGAGTTGGTACAACTGGAATGGATTGCAAATATCACTGCGGGATACATGTCTGGGAAGATCATTACGTAATAGAAATCATAGATCCTGTTACAGGCGATCCTGTTTCTGATGGAGAAGAGGGTGAAATAGTTTTTACATCTCTTACGCGCAAGGCAATGCCAATAATTCGCTATAGAACCGGCGATCTTACAAGAATAATCAGCAGGGAGAAATGTGAATGCGGAAGAACCGGGCTGCGAATTGCACCTGTTACCGGTCGAATAGATGACATGATTATCATAAAAGGAGTCAATTTCTTCCCAAAGCAAGTAGAGCAGGCTTTAATGGAAATTCCCGGGGTATGCTCACACTATCAAATCATTATAAAAGACATAGATGGAATTAGAGACGTTCATATTAATGTAGAAGCTCATGAGGGTGTTACCGGTTATGTCGTAGAAAAACATCTTAAAGAAAAGTTGGGATTCAGTCCAAAAGGAGATGTATATAAACCCGGAACTCTTCCAAGAAATGAAGGCAAGGCAGTTAGAGTTATATATGAAAACTGAGGATGTAAATCTTGATTAAGTCAATGCATATTTTAATAGGATTTTTAATTGCATTTAGTATTAATGCAATAACCGTTTCTGCAGATGTTGATAAAAAAACGGTCAAGCTTATTTTTTCTTTAGATCAAGGCTTTGGAAACGGCGTCGTCATTCATAACGACCAGATTGCAATTAGAAGAATAATAAAAACCTTAAATCCATTGACTAAGAAATATAATGTATACCTCCTTCTAAACCCGCATATCAAGAATAAGGAGTATCTGGAAAATACATTTGAAACATTAAAGAAGTATAATATGCCATTTGTTCTTGATGTATATACATCCGATTCATATACATTAGGAAGCAGTGCAGATCATAATGCTCCTTATGATGCATATCATGCATTGTCAGTATCATTAGACTATCTTAATGCAGTAAAAGAAAAATATGGAAAGCTATTTGCTGGAATAAGATTTATGGAAGTGTTTGGTCAGGATTTTACTGTAAGATGCATAAAAACAACCAATCCGGAATGGGGTCGCCCTACTGAGATTATTCCTGAAGACAATGTATTTTCACCGGAAAGAGCGGAAATGTTTATTAAATTTGCATCTGAAAATGATATGTTTGTCCAATGGGCGGATTTTCATTGGTATAATGCAGCATCATATGATGTTATCCAGAAATCCTATGAAATGGAAGTAATGAAATTAATTTCCAAATATCCTAATATAATAACTATTACATATAATAATAATGAACCATTGGAAGATTCCGTTCCAAAATTAAATACATGGCATCAAGTTGTAGAAGGATTTACATTAAACGGAAATGCAAGCTATGGTTTATCCGATCAAAGCTGGATTAGAAGCGATCATATGTCCACCAGTTCTCAGGAAATAATCAATTGGGCTGAAAACGCATTAAAACATAATTGCAAATTGATACAGTTTGAACCTGTATGGTATTTCTTTAACTTGCCTGTTGGCACGTTCGGTTATGAGAAATTTGCCCATGAACCTAAATGGAAATTAAGAGGCTATGGAACTCAAAACTACTATCAGCTGCAAAAATCATTGTTATCACATTGCATGGATTAATTCGAGTAAACAGAGCACGCAATAAGGGCAAAATACTTTCTTACACGTTGAAGAAATGTCGTATATATGGTATTATAATATTGGTTCTATTGTTAATTGACCCTGCTGTGTTCGAGCTTACCGAGGAAGTTTTGAGCCGACACTCAAGACTGAAGGAGCCAGATTTGCATTTATCCGCGTGGCAGCCCTGATTTCAGGGAATCGCAAAGGTATTCGCAATGGCATCCGCCCGTTGGATTTACGGGTTCAAAAACTTGTTAGGGGATCGGCATGGCGGGGTTATATATTTTATGCTATTCTAGTTCCTCCGGAGTTTTATTATGAAGCAGGCAAACAAAAATCAGCAGCCTGCAGATTTATTCGACCAAAGTAATTCTGGCATAAACAATATGCCTCTTGCAGCGCGTATGCGTCCAAGAACCCTTGATGAATTCATTGGGCAAGAGCATATAGCCGGCAAAGGTAAAATACTTCGGCAAGCTATAGAAAGTGATCAACTTAGATCTGCTATCTTCTATGGACCTCCTGGTTCAGGGAAAAGCAGTCTTGCATCAATCATTGCTCAAACTACCAGCTCATCGTTTGAAAATTTCAGTGCAGTCACATCCGGTGTTGCGGATATTCGCAAAATCATTGATGTTGCAAAAGAGCGAAAAAAGCTTTACAACAAAAAAACCATTCTATTTGTAGATGAAATACATAGATTCAATAAAGCCCAACAAGATGCATTTTTACCTTATGTTGAAGATGGAACAATTATACTCATTGGTGCAACTACAGAAAATCCCTATTTTGAAGTCAATTCCCCTCTCCTATCAAGATCTAGGATTTTCAAATTTGAGAATCACACTGACAAG
>JAPXND010000166.1:0-3439 GCA_033808695.1 Armatimonadota bacterium | reverse complement strand
ATGTACGCTTTGACTTTGCATTGCAAGATAGAGACGAATTGATAATATATGATTGGAAAACAGGCAATAAATCTAACGATGAATTACGCCAACTCACCTGCTACTGCATGTATGCTTCTCAAAAATGGGATACTCCTATTGAAAACATAAAGGCGGTATCTGTACATCTTCAACCAACATTGGAAGCTGAGATTCAGCAGGTTGATGAATCATCTATTGAAGACTTGCAGATGTATGCAAGACAAAGCTATACCGGAATGATAAAGCGCCTGCGTGACCCTCAAAAAGATATTGCTGCAAGAGATGATTTTCCTATGACTGGTAATTTTATCAGATGCAAAAGGTGCAGCTTTATTGGATTATGTGAGCAAGGCAAAATGCAAAACGCTCATCCGGATGAAGATATCTATGATGAATACAGTGAAGGCTGACGATAAAAGCGGAATCCATCTGTTTAAGCCAAACATATGTCATCAAGATGATCTGTATTATTGAAACTCAAAAGCCTCCAGCCATTTTCCGGTTGATAGGTTACAGCGCTTATGCTGCAATTGCTTACACTAATCTTGCGAAACGCATACATATCTGCACCCAATATGTAACAGAACATTGATTTTATAGGTCCTACATGAGCAACTAGTAATACCGTTTCATCTTTATATTTGTCCGCAAGCTCATTCATTACACTAACAATGCGCGCCTGCACATCTTCCAATCTTTCTCCACCAGGAGCACGATTGCGAACTGAATCCAGAGTGTATGCTTGATAGGTCTCTGCATATTGATTTTTAATCTCATCAATAGTCAGTCCTTCCCATTCACCAAAACAACATTCCCTAAGTCTGGCATCTGCGGTAACTGATAAGCCGTGAGGTTTGGCAATAATCTTTGCAGTATTGTGAGCACGATCTAAATCACTTGAGTATACTGCTGATATATCAACATCTGACAGTTTTTCGGCAGTTTTATTTGCCTGCAAATATCCCAGCTTGCTCAGGTCGGCATTTCCATGACCCTGCACCTGATTATTTACATTAGCAACTGTTTGCCCATGTCTTACAACTATTATTTTCATTAAATTTCTCTTGGATGGATAGATCCCATTTCCACTCCATCTGGTCTTAATTTCAATGTTCCGAATCGAATTGCTTTAATGGATATAGGCGTTCTAATTGGTGAAATAAAAGATATAATCTTCGCAGTAAAATCAATTCGCTGGATTATTCCACATCCAATCAAGTTGTGTTTTTCATCCATTAATCCAATCAAAAGGTTAAGATATCTGCTTGCAGGAACCACCATTATCAATTTTGCTTTAAAATATTCCTTAAGCTCATCTATTCCTTTTTTATCGCCTTCTCCCGATGTAACTAAATAAACGCCGCTCTCTGATTCTTCACCATGAAAAACATTTGTATTAAGTACGTTGTGTGCATACTTCTGATATTTTAGAGGAAGTGTTTTTCCGCAGCCAAGCCAAGTGCCAACAAATACTGCATCATCGAATGCTATTTGGTGATTTCTGCTTTCGGCAAAATATTCGACAAAACGCACCGACCTTCTTTGACGCCGTAATTCCTGAGGCTTTCTAAATGCGTTGTTGGATATTGGCATTCTGTGTATATTGGTTTCGCTGCGAAGGTCAATAAATCTCAAAAAATGTTCAAGCTCATCATTTTTTTGAATTGCAACTATGTGTTTTGGATTCAAAAGTTCCAACAAGCTTACATTCATTCGACGCGCATTGGGACCTTTAACAAATCCGCATGTATCCACCACTATCAAATCACGGGAAGACTGCATCAGCTTATCAACAAGGATTTTTATTCCAACTACATTTAATATAAGGTGGTTTACCGGAGTTATTGCGCCAATAAAATACGATGCCAAAGGTTTTATGTCTTTGATATAATCAATATGCTGGTCTGCCAATCCACATGATAGGGTTCCAGAAATCCCTATCTCAGATTGACCTATATCGCCATCAATCAAAGCAGATGATACGTTTGCATCTACTGAAGAGTTGATTAAATGCAATGCAAAAACTGTTTTGCCGGCATCTGTTGCGCCCATAATAATGGTCAACCCTGGGTCGGCAAGAATATTTTCTACAACTTGATGCCAATAATCTTCAATAGTAATCGGCATAGATCTATCCTCCGATACTTCATTATACCAATAAATGTGAACATTTTACATATATTCACGTATTATTTATATATTAGGGGTTGAATTATCTGTTATCCAAAGCTAAAATATGTTGAGGTGAATTATTATGAGAAAAACATCTTGGCTGATATTAATAATCATAGTCCTGTTGTCTGTCTCACTGATATATCAGAATTCAATTAAAAACCAATCAACATCTAATGAAGAACAAATATCAGAAATGATACAAGGCGGAAAATCGGCAATAGAGAGAAAAGACTATAGGCGCACAATGTCTTATATATCAAATAATTACTTGGAATCTAACGAAATGTCGCTGGAGTCGTTACGCTCAATGATAATTCGAGCTTACAAAGAACCTTATAAATACTCTATTGTAATTAATGATTCAGATATAAAGGCAAATGGAAAATTTGCAGATGCAACGTTAGATATTGAAGTATATTCAACAAAAGGTCAAGAAAACCATATGGTTTATGATGATAAAATTACATTGCGATTAGAAAATGAAACTGCACGCAGGTGGCTCGTATTCCCTGTAAACAAATGGCGCGTTGTTGGTGCATCAGGTCTCCCGCAATTCAATGAATAGGTTGAGAAATGAAAATAGGAATTATAAGTGATACTCATGGTATAACAGATGCTTGGCTTAAAGCAATGAAAATATTTGAAGGCGCAGACTTGATTATTCATGGAGGCGATGTTTTATATCATCCTCCCAGAATAGGATATACATCTAATTATAATATACCTGACCTTTCAGACTTGATGAATTCATGCGGGATTCCGATTTTGATTGCTAAAGGAAATTGTGATTCTGATGTTTATGAAGAATTGCTTGATATGCCGACTCTTTCTCCATGTGCATACACACAGATAAACAATTTAAAGATTATGGCAAACCATGGACACACTATTGATGATGATTTCATTAATAGACTGGCATCAAAAAAACAGGTGGATATACTTATTACAGGACACACTCATATCCCTGTTATTAGAAAAATTGGCGAATTGTATCATTGCAACCCAGGAAGCCCATCACACCCGAAGTGGAAAAATGCTGAGGGTGTTATTACTCCTACAGTAGGAATTATAGAAAACAATCGCATCAGCATTGTTGATCTGAATGATGGAAGTGAAATTTTTGGACATAATATAGGCTAATCTGCAGCGCTGTCAATTTCCGCTTATTATGCTAATTCTATATATTACAGTCTTTCTTTAATTTTGCGCCACCATGATTCATTTTGTATGTACCAATCTATTG
>JAPXND010000165.1:2749-3517 GCA_033808695.1 Armatimonadota bacterium | reverse complement strand
GAACAATAAAGATTGTAAGAAACGGATATAATGAAATAGGAGATGGAGCAAGCTCTCAGCCGTCTATAAATGAAAATGGGAAATTAGTGGCATTCACGTCAAAGGCAACAAATTTTGATATTTTTGGCGCCACAGGTTTTGATGGTACAACAAGCAATGTGTTTTTATATACCGGTGATGCTGAATATAAAGATACTTTCCTCGTAAGCGGAGACATTAATTCTTACACAGCTGGAAACGGTAGCAGCTATGAACCGTCTATAGGTGCAGATGGAAACTATGTTGCATTCACTTCGGAAGCAACAAATCTTGCAACTGATACAAATAATGCATCGGATATCTTCATTTGCAATTTTTATAATTTTGAAGTGAATATGGTAAGCGTCTTGGAAAATGGAGTTCAAGGGAATGGCGCAAGCCGTCAGCCGTCTATAAGCGGAGATGGATTATCTGTAGCATTCACATCGGCAGCATCAAACTTCACATCTAACGATAACAATGCCGCAGATGATATTTATGTAAAAGATATATATGATGGCAGCGTAAAGCTGGTAAGCGCAAGCCTCAGCGGTTCTGCAGGCAGCCAGGCTAGTACATCTCCGGCAATTAACTACGATGGCTCCGTTATAGCATTTACATCTAGTGCATCCGACCTTGCTGCCAATGATGCAAATGGAGTTGATGATGTATTTGCACAAGTTCCATACAAAGCGGATATGACAATAAAAGCTGGAACGGATGCATCATACATCGGTCAAGGGATCTACA
>JAPXND010000165.1:0-2739 GCA_033808695.1 Armatimonadota bacterium | reverse complement strand
GAACAGACCAGACAAGAAGCCAGAATGGAATCCGAAAAAAGCCTATAATGTATCTCTTCCGTGTATACAACAGAGGTATATCGGATGATTCGTTTATAATAACCGGAACAGGATCGTCAGACGGATGGGATGTTAAATACTATATCTTCGGTACAACAAAAGATGTAACAAATAATGTAACGGGCGCAGGATGGAGACCTCCAAATCTTGCCCCCGGAGGAACCACAGGCGTATATGCAATGGTAACGCCGGATGCCACAGTCGCAGCAGGAAGCGCAAACACGCTGTATGTAACAGCAACGCCAACAGGCAGCCCGGTCAGCAGTGACACAGTGAAGGCGGTAACAGAGTATCCTGCATATGCAAAACCCGATTTTCTCATCAAAGCCTCCACGGATACGGACTACATAGGCTATGGAATCCTTAACAATGACGGAACGGGTCAGACCAAAAGCTTGGACGTATTGGCAAATAGGAATGCGATGTATCTGTTTAGAGTATACAACACAGGCAATGCGAATGACACGATAAAGATACAAGGTCCCGGGTCAGCAAATGGTTGGACAGTGAACTACTATCAATTTGGGACAACAAACAATGTAACGAATGATGTAATAAACGCCGGCTATAGATTGAATCTAAATGCCGGCGATACATCGGGAGTATATGCGCTGGTGCGTCCGAACTCAACAGTTCCGGTAAATGAAACCTTCACCCTGAACATGATAGCAGCGTCTGAATTCGACAACAAGTCGGATGTGGTAAAAGCTGTTACAACAAGGAAATAATCACTAAATAGCAGTGTAAACGCATCAACAGCAGGTGATGGAAACATCGCCTGCTTTTTTTAATAATTTTTTTCATATAATCAATGAATTTTATTGACAATTTGCATAAACACTGATATAATAGCAGTTCGTGTCTTTTATCGAGGAGGGCTGTATGAGACAAAACCGACGTGCGTACACCCATGCGTATTCCCGTACCCCAGCTGCACTTACTGAGGTGCCAATTCCAAACCTGGTAGAGATCCAGCGTAACTCTTACGAATGGTTCTTGAGAGAAGGTTTAAGAGAGCTTTTTCAAAGTTTCTCACCCATTTATGATTTTACCGGTAATACTTCACTTGAACTTCTTGACTATACTTTGGGAGAACCCAAATACAGCATAGAAGAATGCCGTGAAAGAGATATTACCTATGAAGCGCCTGTTAAAGCCAAAGTAAGACTTACTGCTTCAGGAAAAGAAGTTATAGAGTCTGAAGTTTATTTAGGTGATCTTCCATTAATGACAGAAAAGGGAACTTTTGTTGTTAATGGTGCAGAACGTGTGGTAGTAAGCCAATTAGCGCGTTCATCAGGTGTATATTTTAAAGATACACTCGACCTTAGCGGCAGAGTGCTTTATTTTGCCACAATTATACCAAGCGAGGGTGTTTGGATAGATGTAGAAACAGATGCCAGCGATGTAATAACTATAAGAATTGGGCAGACAAGAAAAGTTCCTGTAACAACGTTGCTGAGAGCGCTTAATATGTTTCCGGCTGCATGCCCGGAAAAGATGATGCTGAAGCCTTCTGAGTTGGAAGGTCATACTTTGGCAGATCCGATTATTGATATGAATACCGGAGAGATTATTGCTGATGCCGGTGCTGTGGCAAATGCTGCACTGATTAAAAAACTAGACAAAGTCTCTCTTCCTGTTGATGGCGTTGCAGTTGTCAGCATCTCTACTCCATCGGATACAACTGAAGATATTATAGAGCTGTTTGGCGAACATGAGACTCTTACCGATATCACAAAAGAAAATGTTGTTGGATACAGAGTTGCAAAAGACTTAGTAGATAATAAAACAAACAAAGTAATACTTCGTGCCTATGGAAAGATCGAAAAAGATGTAGCAAAGAGAATAGAATCTATGGGTCTTTCAGAGCTTGAAGTTATCAATGTCAACAGATATGTAGAAAACACAATTGCTCAGGATACAACTCACAACAAAGAAGAAGCGTTGCTTGATTTATACAGGAAAATCCGTCCTGGAGATCCTGCAACATCGGAAAGCGCCAAGAGTATGCTTAACTCCATCTTCTTTGATACAAGGCGATATGATCTTGCTAAGGTAGGACGCCATAAAATCAACAAAAAGCTTGGGCTTAAAATTCCGCTTAACGTAAGAACAATAACAAAAGAAGATCTGATCAGCATTATAAACTACATCATTGCCCTTAGTGAGGGTAATGGCAACACCGATGATATAGACCATCTTGAAAACAAGAGAATCCGTTCAGTTGGAGAGCTCCTCCAAAGTCAGCTTAGAATGGGCTTTCTCAGAATGGAAAAGGTTGCCAAGGAACGAATGACAAGCTTGGAAGCAGACAATGTTATTCCACAGGTTGTTCTGTCGGTTAAGCCTATATCTGCAAGTATAAAAAGCTTCTTTGGAAGCAGTCAGCTGTCACAGTTTATGGATCAAACCAATCCGCTTGCCGAGCTTACGCATAAGCGTCGGTTAAGTGCACTTGGTCCCGGCGGATTAAGCAGACAGAGCGCAAAGCTGGAAGTAAGAGATGTTCACCACTCTCACTATGGACGTATGTGTCCTATAGAAACTCCTGAAGGACCAAACATTGGTCTTATAGGCTCTCTTGCTATTCAGGGTAAAATAGATGAGTTCGGATTTATCAAAACTCCATATCGTCAGGTTATTAATGGAAAAGTAACCGAAGAGATTCATTACCTT
>JAPXND010000164.1:0-3589 GCA_033808695.1 Armatimonadota bacterium | reverse complement strand
CCTTATACCGTTCCATAGCGCTTGGCTTGTTGGAATCGGCATAGCCTGCGCTCCTTGGGGATATAACGCTTGCTCCTATCCCCTCATTCAAATATTCAACAGGTTCACTCTGACAGGAGCTTATCAGTTCAGCAAGAATATCCGCCCACTTCCGCTCATCGTCTGCCAGCCATGGTCCGCCCTGAACGGCGCTTTCACCCAAAACTATCAGCCGTTTAAATGGTTCTTTATGAAAATCGCGTGCTGCCATCTTTATTCCCGCTTTCATTAGGTTGTGTTAAATCCTGCTCTAATCTTTCAAACAGTTTTACTATTTGTTATATATTTAATATGCTCTATCCTTCACATATTAATGGAAATTTAACATATATTACCTGATTGCAATCATTCGATCGATAGAATTTCGCGCCCTTTTTATAATTTCAGGATCTAGTTCTATCACGTATTGCATTTCTTCTAATGACCACAAAACTTTTTTCAGTGTGATTTTCTTCATATTCGGACAGATTGTGCGTTCTGTAGGCGAGTAGAACTTCTTATCCGGATTGTCTAATTGCAGTCTGTGCAGTATCCCTTGCTCTGTTGCCACAATAAACTCTTTGGCGCTGCTTTCCTTAACATAACTAATCATGCCTGCCGTGCTGAAAATGCCGTCCGCCAGCTCCAATACATCACGAGTGCATTCAGGGTGAGCCAACACAACAGCGCCCGGATGCTTCTCCTTCTGGGCAACAATCTGCTCCCGCGAGATTCTGTGGTGTGTGGGACAATAGCCCGAAAATGGAATGATCTTTTTGGTTGTTCTCTGAGCCACATAATCAGCCAGCGATTGATCTGGAACAAACAATATCTCATCTGCATCAAGCGATTCAACTATCTCCAAAGCATTAGCAGATGTGCAGCATATATCTACCTCTGCCTTAACCTCTGCTGATGTGTTTACGTATGCTGCTGTCGTTCTGCCCGGATATTCAGCTTTAAACTCTCTTAGCTTTGCAACATTTATCATATCTGCCATAGGACATCCAGCCTTAATATCAGGTATCAGCACTGTTTTTTCCGGTGATAGAATCTTGGCGGTTTCTGCCATAAAGTGCACACCGCAGAATACAATCACATCTGCATCTGTATCCGCTGCTTTCCTGCTAAGCTCCAAAGAATCACCCACAAAGTCAGCAATATCCTGAACTTCACTTAACTGATAGTTGTGAGCAATTATCAATGCATTGCGCTTCTCTTTCAGCTCATTGATTTTGTTGATAATGTTAGTTGTACAATCATTGTTAAACATATTTACTTCCCAGCTGATTATTCCTCTGGCTCCTCTGCTTTTCTTGTTTTTCTTCTGAATACTCCAATAGCCGTCTCAATTGCCTTATATACAGATTGAACACCCGTTATCTGTATGGAATCATACCCCTTTCGGCAATTGTGAGCGGGCATAATAACCCTGTTGAATCCCAGCCGCGATGCTTCCTTTATCCGCTTCTCCGTCTGCGATATTCCTCTAACTTCACCGGCTAATCCCAGCTCACCCATAACAATAGTATCTTTATCTACAGGCATATCCTTATGGCTCGATGCAATAGCTGCCGCAATCGCCAGATCTAGTGATGGCTCTGTTACCTTCACTCCGCCCGCCACATTCACATACACATCCTGGTTGGCAAAACTGAATCCTGCACGCTTCTCAAGAATTGCCAGTATCAGCATCGTTCTGTTGTAATCAACACCCGCTGCCATCCTTCTCGGAGCTGCAAAGTAAGACGGAGCAACTAACGCCTGCACCTCTATCAGCAGAGGTCGGCTTCCTTCTATTGCCGCAGATATCACAGAACCCGACCCGTTTATCGGGCGTTCAGACAGCAGTATCTCCGATGGATTAGCTACCTCCTGCAGCCCGTCTTCACCCATCTCAAACATTCCAAGCTCATCCGTAGATCCAAATCTGTTCTTAACCGCACGAAGCATTCGGTAGGATAGATGCTTATCCCCCTCAAAATACAGCACCGTATCTACTATGTGTTCAAGCACCCGCGGACCCGCTATTGCGCCCTCTTTGGTTACATGTCCCACTATGAATATCGGAATTCCTTCACCCTTTGCAATCTTTGTCAAAACCGTTGTGCAGGCCCGCACCTGACCCACAGTCGCCGGTGCAGATTCAAGCGCAGAATCACGCATTGTCTGTATGGAATCAATAATAACGGCGCCGGGCTTCAGGTTTTGAATAATAGACTCCACCTGTTCAATATCAGTCTCAGATGCAATATAAAGCTTGTCGGAGCGAATGTTTAATCTGTTCGCTCTCAGCTTTATCTGTTCGGCTGATTCCTCACCCGATACATATAATGTGGTTTTGGATTTTGCACTAAGATTGCATGCCGTTTGAGTGAGCAGCGTTGATTTCCCTATTCCGGGATCTCCGCCTATAAGCACCACCGACCCGGGAACAATTCCTCCGCCCAAAACGCGGTCAAACTCTTTTATCCCGCTGCTGTATCTATGATGTTCACCTATAACAACGTCAGAGAGTAATACCGGAGGTGTGTATACTGGCAGCGCTCCTTTGCCTGCCGACGAAGAGGAGCGCGAAACTACCTCCTCATCAAAGGTGTTCCACTGTTCACACTCCGGGCACTTACCTATCCATTTTGGCGATTGATATCCGCATTCACGGCATACATATCTGGCATAAGTTTTAGCCATTTATTCACCCTGCTTAATTTCGTTGATTATAGCAAAATTTGGTATGCTTATCAAATAATGCGGAATTATACCTGTAATTGCTTGAATGTATGGATACCGCCTGTTTTGGAGGGAATATATAGGTGTAAGGTTGCTGCAGATGGCGCTGGAGGAATCCCAAGCATTTGAAATTCCTCCGCTGATTGATGAAATATTCTGTAATCGCAATTTGCGCTTATATTCCGGCTTCATATACTCTTACTATGCGGTCATTCTTGCGTGCAAAGTTTATGTTTATATGCATTTATCTTTTTGACTGAAGCTGCATGTTTTGGATTTTTCAGTTCTGATACCATCATGCTTCATACTAGACGCTATTTGGTATTTGCATAGACATCCCGTATTGTTATTTTCTGTTGCTGTCTATCATTTCTGATAGTTTTATAGGCATATTAAAGGATAGACAGTATCCTTTTCCATCAGGTATTTCATTAGTTTTATAGCTGAATATTCTTAATATGCCATTTTTACCACTTAATACTTCTCCTACCGCATTTGTTCCATCATCATAAATTACATTTATCCATATATCGGATAATCCTGAAACTTCTCTTAGAAGATTAATTTTAGATGAAATTGTTTTTTTAAAAATCTTCTTAAAAGCCTTTATTTGATTGTCGTCTTTTATAACTCCTGCCAATTTGTATTTATCAATGCTTTTTGAATGTTTTTCAAGTATATATTCATAATTAGTATTATATATATCTACTCTTATTATGCGGTCGTTTTTGCTGATCAGTTCTTCTTTAAATGCAAACATCTTTTTGATTCCGGGAGCGTATTCTGGATTTTTCAGTAATTCCTGCTCTTTTTTCCAATCATCTATGTATGCATAAGTTCT
>JAPXND010000163.1:0-3618 GCA_033808695.1 Armatimonadota bacterium | reverse complement strand
ACATCAAATATATCAAGCATATTTAACACTCTTATCTTATCAAGCGTAATCGGTGTTTCAAGTTCGAACCCTGCTATGCAATAATTCGAATCTTTATCTTCAGAAATCACCACTGATGCAATATCTTCCCAAATCCCGGATGCTGTTTCTCTCTGCAGATGAATAGTCCTGCCATACATAGAAGAATGCTTCAGATAATACACCTTCACATTGTTAAACGTCTGAGGCTGATCCCAGGTCAACTGAAGCCATTCTTCATTGCTGTCTACAAGAGCCCCAGGCCAATAAAGAGTAGACAGCAGCCCGTCATTTGCATACTTTACAGGATATGTATTCGGGTCGAATTCAACTGATGCTGAAGCCTTTGCCTTCTGAGCCAGACTGCTTACAGCAATAGCGGAGAGCAATGCCTTGCGTATAGGTTCAATTGCATTCACCTTAACCCGTTCTTCACCATATTTGTATGATAACTGATCATCTATAGGCTGTAAAAATGATTCTATTTTACTTTCATCACCGATTATACGCCTTATCGAAACCATAGACAATGGAAATCTCGGATCTGAGCCCGTATCACCTAACTCCCATCGCGATTTCCACAGATCATGCCACCCATGCGCTGTATCCCATTCCATATACTTATCAAGCATGTTTTCTACAAGCCTCGATGCATCATCTATTGAGGCAGCATGAGCTGCATCTCTAAATAGATATTCCTGTGCCGCCCTGAGCTTCAACTGCATTACCAGGAATTTTGCAACTATATCGCTGCCGGGAAACAGCTTTCGCCCAAATACTCCACTACGTCCAAGCTTACCTTCAGCTATAAGACTATCAAGCTTATCTGCAAGCGCATCAACCCTGTCTGGGTCATTACTTTTCAAAGCCTCATAGCAATCTGCAATCAACTCCTTATTATCGGGATACAAACATTCCGATACATCAAGCAGCACTTCTTTTTCACTATGATTCCTATATTCATAATCCCATGCATTGGCATTCCAGTAGTATACATGAGGGAACTGCAGCAACGGTGTCTGAACATTACCCATCACACCTTTAACCTCAGTTGTAAAATCAGAGAAATCATTAAGAATCTGCCGCATGCGGTCTATTCCAATATTTGTAGAAGGATAAGATGGCTCTATCTCTATGGTATTGTATGGCAGATACACTGTCCTGCCTATCACCTGTTCATCCCTGCAAAGTGGAAGATACCCTCCGATTCCGGATATCAGCATCCATGGTTCCGGCACATCATTCTTCATCCCGCGAATCGTCTCACGCATAGAATCTATACTAAAAATACTTGCTCCTGTATTCCCCCATCCAAACCACATCCAATTGATTAGCTTTGTATCCTTGCCGTTTTTGCTGTGTTTATCAAGAAGCCCTCTGCAGCCGCGAAATATTTTCATAAAGTCGCTTATTGGACTATCAGGCCAGCCGCCGGGATCGCTGTCTATAAGACATACGCCATCCATATTATCCACAATCTTATATAATGCTTCATGGGATTTCATGATAATCTCATATTCAGAGGGAATAGCCGGGTTCCGGTCAAGTTGAACGTCTAATCGCCAATATGGTCTAAGTTTTGGATCACTAATGCCAAGATTAGAGGCTGGAACCCTGTTTGGAGCTTCCATAATCCATACCTGCATGCCATGCTTTTTCTGAGCGCAATCTATTATATGGCGCACCTCCTGCAAATATGCAGTATCCTCACTGGAAAGCGGCAATGGCATTATTTCCATAAATGGCCATATATAAAGCAGGTTCACCCCGCTGCATGTCAGAATATCAAGATAGCTCTCCCAGTCTTCTTCATTCCAAGATCGGAATGTATAAGGATAGTTGAATCGCCAGCCATTGAAATGGATTCCTCTCACTGCAAATGACGGAGCGCTGGATATATCAACAGGACCTTCTATAAATGCAGAGTTACCCCTCGCCTTAATCATCCGCATTAATGCACTAATTGCATACTTTGTTCCTTGCGGATTCGCTCCGCTTACTATCAGATGCATCCTGCCATTTTTCATTACAGACTTTATTATGTATCCTTCATCGCCAAGATCGGCAAAAGATGGAGCCTTACCCATTACCTCTCTTGCAGATTTCGTACCAACGGCAATTACCATGCCGTCATTGCCATCAAGTGAGTCGCTTAGTGCAATCGTCTCCTCGGTGATATCTTTCAGATAGCTGCGCAATTCACCCAAAATATAACTCACATAACTTGGCTGATTTGAATCAACAACAATCACACTATTATTCAAAAATATCTGTTCCGCTGCTCCCTTATCAGCACACATTACTGCCGTTGATATTCCAAAAGATACTATTATTGCGGCAGAAACTATTCCAATATTATGCATTTCTACATATCTCCTTATCTTATCTGCATTGTCATTCCTGTAAGATTTTCATTTCAATCTAAAGCTATACTGAAATCATTAAGAAAGTAGCTCCTCTATATTCCAGTTTCTTCCAATCTTGTCAAACCAATTACATCATTATTTCAACTTTCTCATCTGAATCTCCTTCAGCAAGGATGACATAAGGAGAAATTCACTTGACCCCCTTCATCAATATATATATACTAATGTAAATGCTGTAACCTCCAACGGCATACAGAATATATCAGGAGAAAATTTTATACAAATGAATAAATGGTTTGCAATAAATTACATCATAAGTTTTTCGGTACTGGCTGCAAGTCTCATATTTACTATACCATCCGACTCCCATTCAGCTAATCTTAGCCCTGATACTGAAGACAGATTGACCATAAGTGATACAGACATTAGGCTGCAGATCCATAAAAATGTCAGCTATTCATTTCATAAAGATGATTCCGGCAAATGGATTTGCGGACCAATCTCTGTTTGGAATAATAAAACCAAACGCATGGTTCCCGGATTCAACTTTAGTGAGAACAGCTTTCTATCAATAATCACTCCCGAAGGCACAATAAAAGTTAAGGCAGATGGATATCAGAAAATCCAGCAAGGAAGTATTGCAGGAGTAAGATTCTTTGGCGCTGCCAATATTCATGATGGTATACCTCTAAATTGGGAATCGACTTTCACCACAAACAGTAAAGATCCCCTGCCCCTTGTTCATTTAAATGTCACTTATTCCAGCAGATATTCGTTTGAATTGAACCAAAACCCGCTTATCACTTTGGAAACAGCAGCTTCGGGAAAAGAATCAGCAGTCATTTCAAACATAATGGGATATCTGAAAAGCAGCCCAGGAGGAACAATAAAGCTTGAGCAGGGATATCCTGCTGTCTGGCTCCATTCCAACATCTCCGGCAAGAATTACAACTGCCTTGCCATAGTTGATACAGATGATAAAGACAGCAGCGGTAATCTGGTGAAAAAGCAATTTATAGTCAGCAGAAAGACCAAAGGCTCCAAACACTACACCATCTGGAGTATCGGCAATGCAGAAAACCAGAACAATACAGCTTCTATAAATTCAAACAGCAAATACACCATAGATGTTGATTTATACTGCTCCACAGGCGATAACTGGCTCCAATTCTATCGCAATACATGGTCAGGTCTCATCGATCATCTTTGTCCTCCAGAAAAAACACCCTTTTAT
>JAPXND010000162.1:0-3659 GCA_033808695.1 Armatimonadota bacterium | reverse complement strand
AGTTGCTGCCATAGAACAAAAAGTAGATAAGCTAAGATTAAATCCCGGAAACATAAAAGATCCCGAAAAAATTAAACTGATTGCCGATAAAGCCGGCGAACACAAAATCCCAATACGAATTGGTGTAAATGCCGGCTCTCTGGATAGAGACAGATATGGTGAACCAACCCCCCAGACAATGGTTCAGTGTGCCATAGATGAAGTAGAACTGCTGGAATCAAGAGGGTTTTCTGACATCGTAATCTCTCTAAAAGCGTTTGATGTTCCATCTACTATTGCTACCTACAGACTTGCGTCGCAAAAAACCGATTGTCCGCTGCATCTTGGCATTACAGAGGCTGGACTCCTGCGTCAGGGAACAATAAGAAGCGCTATAGGCATCGGCGCTTTACTGGCAGAAGGCATCGGCAATACATTCAGAGTTTCTCTTACTGCCGATCCTATAGAGGAAATCAAAGTGGGCATCGAAATACTTAAAGCGCTTAATATGCGGCAATCCGGCTATACAATTGTTTCGTGCCCTACATGCGCCAGATGTGGAATAAATCTTCAAAAAACTGCAGAAATAGTAAAAGGCAGACTCAAAGCTATACCAAACCTTCCGCCGCTCAAAATTGCTATAATGGGATGCATTGTTAACGGTCCGGGTGAAGCACGTGATGCAGATGCCGGTATTGCCGGTGGAGGAGATTGTGCAGTTATATTTGCAAGAGGTCATGCTCTTAGACGTGTGCCAGCTGAAAATATGATAGATGAGCTGATGAATGAGGTGCATAAGATTATTGGCAGTGATAATTCAGATGAGGGCTTAGATGATGAGTGAATTTACCCCAAAACAAATAGTTGAAGAGTTGGATAAATATATAATCGGACAAGATAAAGCAAAGAAATCCGTTGCTATTGCGTTAAGGAACCGGTATCGCAGAAAGCTGCTTAGCGATGATCTTCGCGAAGAAGTTATTCCTAAAAACATATTAATGATCGGACCTACAGGCGTTGGAAAGACCGAAATAGCTCGCCGTCTTGCCCAAATTGCAAATGCTCCGTTCATTAAGGTGGAAGCAACTAAATTTACGGAGGTTGGATATGTAGGTCGTGATGTTGATTCCATGATACGCGATCTTGTTCAGCTTGCTATACGCATGGTTGAAGCAGAGAAAATTGCAGAAGTTAAAGACAAAGCTAAAGAACAGGCAGTGGAACGCATTCTGGATATTATGCAGCCATTACAGCCAAAATCTGCTTCTGCTTCTGCAAAAAAACATGTAGAAGCAGCCTATGAAATGATGAGCCAAATATTTGGAGGAAAACCTAAGCCTGAAGAACCAGAAATGCAGTCTGAACCTGAAAAAGACGAATCATTAGATCAGGATGATATTGATAGAAGAACTCGTATACGTGAAAAGCTCCGCAAACAAATTGTTGAAGGTGTTATAGATGATACAATAATCGAAATAGAAACAGAAGAAAGCTCTATGCCCATGATACAGTTTCTTGCCTCTCAAAGCGGAGAGGATATGAGCGATATGAAAAACATGCTCGGTCCATTAACTCCAAAAAGAACAAAAAAGAGAAAAGTAACTATCAAAGAGGCAAAAGAAATTCTGCAGCATGAAGAAGCCCAAAACCTTGTAGACCATGATCAAATAGTCCGTGAAGCAATCGAAAGCACTGAGGAATCCGGAATCATATTTATAGATGAGTTGGATAAGGTTGCCAGCCGGGAGAAAGATGGGGGATCTGGTCCTCAGGTTTCTCGCGAAGGAGTTCAGCGTGATATTCTTCCCATTATAGAAGGTTCTACTGTTTCTACAAAACACGGTCCGGTCAAAACAGATCATATTCTGTTTATTGCTGCTGGTGCGTTTCATGTAAGCAAGCCATCCGATCTTATTCCTGAGCTGCAAGGACGGCTTCCTATCCGGGTGGAGCTTGATAATCTCACCACCGATGATTTTAAGCGGATATTAACTGAACCGAAAAATGCTTTAATAAAACAATATACTGCATTGCTTGCAACAGAAGGCGTTCAGCTTGTGTTTACAGATGATGCTGTTACAGAGCTTGCTGTTATGGCAGAAGAAGTAAACTCTCAGATGGAGAATATTGGCGCTCGAAGACTTCATACCATTATGGAAAAGCTGCTTGAAGAAGTCTCATTTACTGCTTCTGACATATCTGGCACGACATTAACAATTGATGCAGCATATGTACGTGAAAAATTGGAAGATATAGTGAAATCGGAAGATATCAGTCGATACATACTTTAATGGTGTTTAATTAATGGAAAATTTGCATATAAAAACTGTTATATTCGATCTTGATGACACTCTTTATAATGCAAGATATGCTTATAAAAAGGGCAGAGAGGCTGTACATAATATCATATCTATGCAGGCAGATATAGATGCCGATGAATTTTGGAAAAGACTTGAAGCCAATTACAATCAAATATATCAGCAGGCATTGGCCGGCATCATCAAATGGGAGGTTTATCGTTATCTAAGATTCGATGTTCCGCTTAGAGGATTAGTATCCAACCATGAAGAACTGGCAGAAAAATTGAGTAAAACCTTTATTGAAGAGCTTAACAGCAATATGACGCTTTTTGATGATGTTATAGAAACACTCGACAGGCTGAAGGAATTACATGTTAAATGTATACTGCTCACTAACGGTCCATCTCACGGGCAGCGGGTCAAAATTACAAGCTGCAAGCTCGAAAGCCATCTTGATGGAATTTTCATTTCAGAGGAAATAGGATATGCCAAACCGGATAAAAAGGCTTTTGATATAGCGCTGAATTCCATTGATATAAATCGCGATGAGACGCTCATGGTAGGCGACTCCATATCATGCGACATAAATGGAGCGATTAATGCGGGCATTAAGCCTATTCTAATTGACAGGTTTGATAGTTATGAAGATTATACAGATACGAAGATAAATAATCTGCATGAGCTATGGGAGCATTTATAATCAGAACATATATCTGATCTGACAAATATTTTTGCTGCGATTAAGGAATCAAACACAATGAGTAAAAGCAGGGTAGCAATACAAAAAATCAATTCGCCC
The DNA here is from genome assembly GCA_033808695.1 of Armatimonadota bacterium. Classification (GTDB taxonomy): domain Bacteria; phylum Armatimonadota; class UBA5829; order DTJY01; family DTJY01; genus JAPXND01. The sequence goes on along the minus strand of JAPXND010000162.1, from coordinate 581 downwards.
ATCAATCAAAACGCTATAGATGAAGCAGTTGAAAAAGCGATATTCAATGCATTGGCAGATAAACCCCTTATAACTCCTGGGGCTCGCGTTGTGCTGAAACCTAATATTTTTGCGCCTATCCCTCCTCCTGCAACAACTGATCCGCGGGTAGTTGCATCGACCATCAAATTCGCAAGAGATGTAGGTGCAGCCGATGTAATTGTTGCAGAAGGAAGAAGTGTATCTACCGCACGTTATCGAAAGTCTCACAATTCAACTCGTGCCTGCGCTGAGCTGCTGGGATATCCTGAGATAGTTGAGACGGCAGGCGGGCGAATGGTATACCTTGAAGAAGATGAGTTTGCTGAGGTAAACGTTCCCAATGGAATAGTACTGAAAAAGGCTCGAATCCCCAAAACTATATTGGAAGCAGATATACTCATCAGTATACCAGCTATGAAAATTCATAGCCTGGCTCTTATCACAATAGGAATTAAAAACCTGCACGGTATTATATCTGATGAAGATAAGATATTTGGGCACAGCTATCACAAGCTTCCAACAAAGCTTACTGACTTCTTAAGGGTTCGTACGCCTGATAT
>JAPXND010000161.1:1201-3690 GCA_033808695.1 Armatimonadota bacterium | reverse complement strand
GTATGGAACTGCAACTTTCTATTCATTTTTTTCACATCTGCCAAAAGCCAAAAATGTAATTCGTCTCTGTAACAGCCTTCCCTGCCATTTGGAGGGATCGAAGCGGATACGGCTTGCTATAGAAGAAGAACTCGGAATATCATTGGGAGAAACAACCAGCGACGGGTTATTCACTTTTGAAAAAGTTGGCTGCATTGGATTATGTGGAGATGCACCGGCTATGATGATAAATGATGATGTATATGGAAATCTAACAGCTGAAATGATCCCAGATATACTAAATAAATACAGCAAGGAGGTTGATAAATAATGCCTTCCTTAAAGTCACAAAAAATTGAATCTGCTAATGCTGTAGAAAAAAGAATTGTGTTAAAAAATGCCGGAGTTATAAATCCTGATTCAATAGATGAATATATTGGTGCCAATGGGTATAAGGCACTAAAAAAAGTGTTGTCATCTATGGCGCCGGATGAAGTGATTGCCGAGATTAAAAAATCCGAATTGCGAGAGAGAAACGCCCAAGGACTGTATGTTGGCGATAGATGGGAGCTTGCAAATAAAGCAGCAGGTGAAAACAAAGTATTGATCTGTAATGCTGATGGCGGAGAACCAGGCAACTTTAAAGACATTGTGATTCTTGAAAGTGATCCTCACAATATCATTGAATCCATGACAATAGCCGGTTACGCTATTGGCGCTCATAAGGGTTATGTGTATATAAGAGGTGAACATCATCAATCAACAACACACTTTGAGAAAGCATTAATCGATGCAAAAAGCAAGAACTTCTTAGGTGCAGACATCCTTGGTTCAGGATTTGAGTTTGATATTGAAGTATTCAAAGGCATTGGTGCATATACTGCAGGTGAGGAATCTGCATTGATTGAATCGATGGAAGGTAAACGCGGAGAGTCCAGAAATGACTACCCAGACATAGTATTTGCTGGTCTGAATGGTGAACCAACCATCATTAACAATATTGAAACCATTGCCAATACTGCACAAATTATCTTAAATGGAGCAGAATGGTTTGCCGAAATAGGTACTGAGCAAAGCAAAGGCACCAAAATATTTACTACTTGCGGTGATGTTCTGAGTCCCGGAATTTACGAAGTTCCTTTCGGTGCAAGCTTAAGGGAATTAATCTTCAGTCTGTCAGGTGGCATGAAATCAGGCAACCGTCTGAAAGCAGTTTTAATCGGTGGTTTGTCAGGTATTTGTGTGAATGATGAATCACTTGATAGAGAATTGTCCTATGAAGATATGAATCCTGGTGCAGGTGCATTGATAGTAGCTGATTCATCAAGATGCATAGTTGATATGATGCAGAATATAGCTGAATATTTTGCTAATGAATCATGTGGTCAATGTATACCATGCAAAGAAGGAACAAAACGCATTCTCGAAATGATGAATTTCTGGATTCATGGAGTGGCTGTGAAAGGTGACTTTGAATTAGCCGTGAACCTTGGTGAAACAATGGCAATTGTCTCCAAGTGCGGCTTAGGTCGTGTTTCTACCACTGCCTTCAGATCTAGTATTCCTTTATTCAATGATGAATATCAATCACATATTACAGAAGGCATATGTCCTGCTAATGTGTGTGAAATAGAAATAGATAAGGAGTGAAAAAATGACAATGGTCACTCTAACAATAAATGGAAAAACTATTAAAGCTGAAGAGGGATCAACTATTCTTCAAGCTGCGGCTAATGCTGGTATAAAAATCCCAACACTATGTTACCACCCAGATCTGCGCCCTGAAGGGTCATGTAGGATATGTGTGGTTGAAGTTGAAGGAAATGATTTGTTAGTTACAGCTTGCACACATCCGATTGAAGAAGGGATGAATATAGAAACGCATTCGCCAAAGGTGCGTAATGCTCGGCGAATGATAGTAGATCTGTTGCTGGCAAATCATCCTCAAGATTGTCTTACATGCGTGAAAAATCAAAAATGTGAGCTGCAGCAGCTTGCATATGAAATGGGAATACAAGAAATTCCATTTAAAGGTGAACGAAAACATCATACAATTGATGAATCTAATCCATCAATCATTAGAAACCCGGAAAAATGCATACTCTGTCAAAGATGTATTCGTGTATGCCATGAAATACAATCAGTTGGTGGATTATCAACATCTAATCGTGGATGGAATACTACTATAGAACCAGCGCTTGGAACAGAACTTTCTGATGCTGTGTGTGTATATTGCGGTCAATGTATAAATCGATGCCCTACTGGCGCTCTCACAGAGAGATCATACATCAAGGAAGTATGGGATGCGATATCAGATCCAGAGAAACATGTGGTAGTTCAAACAGCCCCGGCGGTAAGAGCAGCTATAGGAGAAGAGTTTGGAATGCCTGCAGGAAACAGAGTTACAGGCAAAATGGTAACAGGGCTTAAAATGTTAGGCTTTGATAAAGTATTTGATACTGACTTTTCCGCTGACCTGACAATTATGGAAGAAGGCTCAGAGTTAATAC
>JAPXND010000161.1:0-1191 GCA_033808695.1 Armatimonadota bacterium | reverse complement strand
ACAAAGAGTGAAAGAAGGCGGTGTTTTACCGCAGATTACTTCCTGCTCACCAGGCTGGATAAAATTCATTGAGCATTTCTATCCGGAACTGCTTCCACATTTATCTACATGCAAAAGCCCGCAGCAGATGTTTGGCGCACTTGCTAAAACATATTATGCTGAAAAAGCTAATATAGATCCTGAAAAAATAGTTGTAGTTTCAGTAATGCCTTGTACCGCAAAGAAATTTGAGTGTGAGCGTCCAGAGCTGACTGACAGCGGATTCCAGGATGTAGATTATGTTCTTACCACTCGTGAAGCTGCATCAATGATGAAAGAGGCAGGTATAGACTTAACTAAACTTCCTGATTCAGAATTCGATCATCCGTTGGGTATGTCAACAGGAGCAGCTGTTATATTTGGAAACACCGGCGGCGTAATGGAAGCTGCACTTAGAACAGCTTATGCAATTTTGGCGGGTCATGAACTTGACAATGTAAACATAACAGCCGTCCGCGGTATGGAAGGTGTAAGAGAAGCTGTTATTGATGTGGATAATGTTATACAGCTTAAAGCAGCAGTAGCTCATGGTTTGTCAAATGCCAGAGAGATACTTGAAGGTATAAAATCTGGAAGATTTGCTGACTACCACTTTATTGAAGTTATGTGCTGTCCTGGCGGATGTATAGGCGGCGGCGGACAGCCTTATCCAACAAGCGAAGAGATACGGAAAAAGAGGATTGAAGCGATCTACGATGAAGATGAAGCAATGACTTTAAGGAGATCACATGAAAATCCTGCAGTGATTACGCTATATGAAGAATTCCTTGGTGAACCGCTTGGACATAAATCACATGAACTTCTTCACACTGATTATACTCCAAGAGGTACAAAACCTAAAACGGATTCTGTTAAAATTGAAGTGAAATAGATGTTTTCAAACAAGAAGACGTATCGATAAATTCTCGATACGTCTTTTTTAATATGACGGGCATGCCGTCAATCTGTGGTGAAAGTCCACGAGGGGTGCAGCTCTCGACGAACCCCAAAGCGACTCCCAAGGTTTGTATCGTGAGGTACAGACAAGAAGAATGGATAGCGAAATCGCAGCCTGACGAACAGAATTCCCCGGCGCCAAAAAATGATAAATGGAAAGAGTTCTACATTGTGTAATGGCTGTCAATCTGATTATAAACATACGGAAATTTTTAT
>JAPXND010000160.1:0-3698 GCA_033808695.1 Armatimonadota bacterium | reverse complement strand
AGCAAGGCAAATGAGATTATTCAGAAAGAAATACCCGGTGCTGAGCTTTCACTTCGCACTGAAGGTGCAAATCTAGTGATAAAGTCCGATCCAAAATCTCCGTCTATGCATATGCGGCATGCATACTATTCACAGCGTAGAAATGCTATGGTTCACGATGTTGTTGTTAAGAGAAATGCGCTTCATTTTTATAACGATTACACGACTTTGCCCTACACAGAAGCTGAATGGCGCTCTGCAATGAAGGAAATGGTGAGCAATGGCATTATTCCGTTGTTCCTTCCTCAGTTCAGCAGAATGAGAGATGTTTACCTGCAGCCCTATTATGGCAGGAATTATGAAATACCATATAACTTAGATGAGCCCATTAAGGGTATGCAGGTTCAATCTTTGATGGCGGCATATCCATGGTGGAAAGCCTCTTATGAAGAAGGCGGAGCGCCGGGTTTGATATGGTCCGATTATTTGTGTGATGGATTTGCAACTGAAACCCAAAAAAAAGAGGTGCAGTATCTGAGAAAGTATTTCAATAAAATGAAAAAATAGATGCTTAGGTTAATCAGCTTATTATTCTATGGAATAATATTAATATATGATGTATAATTCAAATAGCGATATTCAAACATCAGCTGAAGGATAGCCTATCATGTTCAGAAAATGCATACTGATATCGTTCATATTCACCTGCCTGATTTCCTGCCTATATGCGCAGGAAGAGGCAGCTGACGCCAACCCGTCTGGGGAGGCATTCAAGAAACCGGTAACGCTTAAAATCATCGGCGGAGAGATGTCTGACCTTGCAAGAGAGCTGTCCAAGCAGACCGGAACCGAAATCCGCGCCCCGAAAGATATCGCTGACCGCAAGCTTACCGTGATAGTGGATGACAAACCCGCAGATTTGGTGATAAAGGGTGTAATGACGCTCTTTGGCTACCGGTTCAGCTCAAAGAAGCTAACCAGCCGCACAGTCTATGAGTTCTGGGAGACTCAAAAACAGAAACAGCAGCGAGAAAGTAGAAGTCTGATAAATACGGATAATGTTTATAACAAAGTATTTGATGATTTAGGTATAAGAAATATTTCATTGCGTACTGATGAGGAAATAATTAATACTAGGAAAGATAATTTAAACAATTATAAATCAAAACTGGGATATATTTCTGGCAGAGAATCATATGCCATTGATTATTTTATTCATAATTTATCAACAAAACATCAAGAAGCATTATTAAATGGCTTAACTTTATATTATGATACAAGAAGTCCAGAACCTGAGTGGAAACTAACAGATAATGTTGCTCATGTTATAGCTAATGATTCGATTAACCCATATAACTATGAGGATATAAAGGATATTGAAGATAATATTGAAAAATTATATAAATATGAATATGCAGCACTTCAAATAAAGCCAAGTATTACAGCATTTTTAGATGGTTGTAAAATATCTTTTGAGTCTAAATATTTAATTGTTTTTGACCAGAATAGATTAAAAGCAATTCCTGGCAAACGTAATAATTTTGGCGTATCTATTGAATATGACAATCAATTTATAAACCGTCTTCCGCAAAATCTACCGGCAGAGCTGCTGAACACCAAATTAGAAATAACAAGAGTGGAAGTAGATAAAGCAAGCAAAATACCGGGTCAGGCACCTTTAATTGAAAGGTCAGGATTAAACATTAACCGGTCGGATCTGTTGAATCTGCTGCATGAAAAATTGGGCGTTCAAATTATATCAGATCATATTAGTGAAGTTGCAGAAGCGCCAAGCATAGATAAATCTAAAAATAAAACACTTGATGATTTACTAAAAGAATTATCGAATAATAATAGACAGTTTCCAGTATTTTATGGTGGAGACAAAGATTTTCTATATATGTATTACAAGGATGAGAAGAAGACTCTGGAGAATGAAATCCCAAATGCTATTTTAGACAAAATAAGAAAGATGTATGAAGATAGAAACTTAAATTTTGAAGAAAGTGCAGAGATATCATTATTGAGAACAGAGCAACTGGAGCTTTTGGAACGAAATTTCAATTATTTGGTTCCTAGTTCAATCACTGAAACGTCTCAATATTCATTTGATATTACAAACGACGAATTGCCATTTCTACGCTTATACGGAAGTCTTACCAAAACACAAAGAGAAGTATTAAAGAGAGACAGATTGGTTGTAAGCGGATTATCTGCCAGATCAAAACAATATTTGGAAGCCATTTTTGCACAAGCTGATACATTAAGTATAGCTAAGGATTTCATAATTGTAGGCATGTATAAAGATGGGATACGAGTAGATAAATCGCAGAGTTATATTGTTGACAGCATTGCAGCAATAGCATTAAGGGATACCATAAAGGAAAAAAGCACTGGTTATTATGGAGAACCTTTTGAATATGATTCACCTTGCTTTAATTATATAATAACATTCAAAGATGGAACTGAAAAAGTATTGAGAACGGGATATTTCCGGTAACTCAATGTAAAAGATGAATTTATACAAAACAATTATATTTGATATGGACGATACCCTTATATCAAGTGCAAGCACCTGGAAGAACGCTGAAATCAAGCTGTTTAAGCATTTGGGAAAAGATTACAGTCCGGAGATTGCAGAACATTATAAGGGGATGAACGCTATGGATGTAGGCAGAAGCATTTATCGTTATACAGATCCGGAGATAGAGATTTCCGCCGATGAGTGCGGAAGTCTTATGCGCAAATGGCTGATAAATGAGTTCGATTCTCCGCTATACCCCATGCCCGGCGCCGATATTCTGCTGAAGAACCTCTATAACCGAGTTGATATGGCAGTGGCATCCGGCTCTCCCCGTGAAGGCATATTGAAAGTAATTAACAGATTAGGCTGGAGCAAATACTTCAAGCTCATTATTTCAAGTGAGGAAGTGGAAAATGGGAAACCGTCCCCGGATGTTTTTCTTGAGGCCGCAAAAAGAATGGATTGTGCAGCAAATGATGCTATTGTTATAGAAGACAGTCTGCATGGAGTAAGAGCTGCCAAGAGTGCAGGGATGTGCTGTTTCGCTGTTCCTTCAAGCAATGACGCTCGGATAATAAAAGAGGCGGATAGAGTGTTCGACCGCTTAGACCTTATTCCTATTGAGCTGATTGTTGGTTGACACTTTTAATCAAGCCATACGCACTCTTTTCCAACCACACGTTCAACATCGTTAAGGAACCGAGGATTCGGATCGACTTTGAGGTCGATGCATACCTTTGTTGGCATGCCGTTTGCAGTAACATGAAAGTATACATTGCAGTCGCCAGAATTGATTCCAATCATATCTTTAAGCGTTTTAATATCGGGGCGTGCCAAGCCATTGATTCTTATGTTCACAGCTCGCTGATGCTCAGGTTTGGGTTCACCATTGCCGCTACCGTTGACAACGTTATTGACCGGCGTTACTGAATCACACAAAACGCTGATTTCAACAGTTTCTTCGCCGCCGAAACTGCGTTCCCGTCTGTTTACCTTGCCTTTTACAATTACAATGGCATCTTCTTTTAACAGCATTCTATATTGCTGGAACGATTTTGGGAACAGCGTAACGTCTATCTGTCCAATCATATCTTCAAGAGTAACTATTCCCATCATTTCGCCTTTTTTAGTGGTAATTACCTTAACCTTGGTAATAATGCCGCCAACTGTAACATCCTCGCGCTCTTGCTTATCC
>JAPXND010000159.1:0-3947 GCA_033808695.1 Armatimonadota bacterium | reverse complement strand
TAATTATCTATACTAAAAATATGACTCAAACTAAAAAAACCGTAACCAAAGCTGCCGGAATTATGATGGCAGCTATACTTCTGAGCCGAGTATCCGGACTTATAAGAGACATGGTGATTGCACATAAGTTTGGTGCAGGAAAACTTGTTGATGCTTACACTGTTGCATTTAACCTGCCAGATCTTATATGGTTCCTTCTTTCAATTGGCGCTATAAGTGGCGCTTTTATTCCTGTTTTCTCTGAGCATTGGACCAAAAATGAAAAAGATGAAGCATGGAAGGTATTCAACATAACCGGTACATTTATATGCCTGCTGATGTCTGCAATAATCATTATATGTGAAATATTCACCCCACAATTACTTCCTTTTGTAGCAAAAGGCGGGTTTCATGGCGATCCTGGGATGCAGCAGCTTGTTATAAGACTTACAAGAATATTGCTCCCCGCCCAGTTATTTTTCCTCATTGGCGGATTGATTATGGGCACACTAAACGTTCAACAGCACTTTCTGACTCCGGCATTGGGACCAACAATCTACAACCTGGGCATTATGTTTGGCGGGTTGGTATTAGGAGACAAGCTTGGCATTGAGGGATTGGCATGGGGTGCATTAACCGGTGCATTTATTGGAAATTTCCTTATACAAATAATTGTATCTAAAAAGTTTGGTGCAAAATTCAAGCCAAGCCTGAATTTAAGGCATCCCAGTATAATCAAAATTGCAAAACTTATTCTGCCGGTTATATTAGGTGTATCTTTGCCATATGTGGATACATGGTTCAACAGATTTTTTGCAGCTGAGATGGGCACAAGCGCAGAAGCCGCATTAAATTATTCCAATAGATTAATGCAGCTCCCTTTGGGAGTATTTGCTCAGGCTGCAGCTGTAGCTCTTTTCCCCACAATGTCGGCGCTGGCTGTTGAAAAAAAATACGAAGAGTTAAAATCGAGCATCAACTTCGGGCTGCGAGGATTGCTTATGCTTACAGTACCTGCTTCTGTTTTGATGATGGTTTTAGCTAAACCCCTTATATCCGCTCTTTATCAATCCGGAAAATTTACAACTAATGATGTGGAAATGGTTGCACCGGCACTTATACTGTATTCGTTGGGAATTGTAGGCTGGGCAGGTCAAGGTATAATCACCCGTGCATTTTATGCGCTTCAAAGCGGATTTATTCCCGCTATAACCGGAACTGTTATCACCATTTTTGTGTTTATTCCTTTATGCATGATATTAGGCAATACATCGCTTTCTTATTCTGGTCTTGCGTTGGCAACATCAATTGCTGTTATATTGCATATGCTCAGTTTGATGGAATTTCTCCGCAGGAGGTTAGGCGGTTTAAATGGAAAGACCATTCTAATATCATTCAGCAAGGTTTTGACAGCTTCATTAATATCCGGCGGAATTGCATGGATAATTACTAGCTTCCTCCCCACTGATACAAGACTGAATTCTATTAAAGCATTGATTGCAGCAGGTATACCTGCATTAATAGTATATGTTATACTAATATTGGCTTTTAAATTAGATGAAGCATATGAAGTTTGGAATATTCTTACGTCTAAGTTTAAACGCAGCAAAACATAAACCATCAATTTGTCTACACCGATAAATTCGGCGCTGCATCATCATCCTCTCCTACAAAAGGATGATGATGCTATTATTATAATCAAATCATGCTATAATATAGTACTATTTTATTAAAATATAAATGGAGGGTGTTATTATTATGAAATATAAAGAAATATTTCTCTTGTTGATTTTCGTATTTTCTGTCATGAATATTTGCAGCTGCGGCATGGCATATGCTCAGCCCGGACAAGACACCAAAACTTCAGAGTCGCCTGCTTATATCGATCTTGCTTCTGCTGTTATAATACGGTCGGACAAAGCTTCTGATATCATCGTCAATGCAACTTTGGATTTACAGAAAGCTTTTAAGGAACAGTTAGAAGCGGATGTAAAGATTGCAAATGATATCAATATACAAGATACAGACGCCGATGGCGCTATCAAAGTGCTTGTCGGCGATACAAAGCTTTGTCCCAAAGGGTCAGACACAACATATTATTCGTCTGCCATAGCTGCACTTGGGAATGATGATCATATAATCATGGTTTTTGAAGACAATACTATCGTACTCGCAGGGAAGAAAGATACGGGCGCAAAGCGAGCTGTTAAAACCTTTGCCAAAGAATATTTAGGTGATGAGAAAAAGCTGAAATCAAACACGCCTTTTTCCATAACAGGCAAAAAGCCGGAAGTAACGAGTGATGATTTTTCCGACTTTGTTCCGATGATGCGCTTCATCGCTGCCTCGGATACACACATCTCATATAAAGGTCACTTCGCAGAAGAGCGACTTATAAATCTATTCAAACACTCTTACGCTTATGCCGACTCACAGGATTATAAAACCATCGATGCTGCAGTTTTCGCAGGTGATGTAACCAATGAAGGCTCCGAAGAGCATTTAACCCTCCTGCGCGATATAATACAAAGCTCTGCCCGCAAAGAAACTCAGGTAATCTGCGCTATGGGCAACCACGAATATCTCAAAGGTTCTGTAAGTCTATTCGAGAGTATCCTAGGACAAGCCGCCGATCAGCACCATGTAATAAATGGATTTCATTTCATTTCAGTAAGCACTGTGGGATTGGGGTTAGATGGTTATGCATCAAAAATAGACTGGCTTAAAGCGGAGCTTGACAAGGCTTTTCAGGATAATCCAAAAGCCCCGATATTTGTCTTCCAGCATCACCATACAAAAAACACCGTTTATAGATCAGAAGAAAAAGAAGGACATTTTGCTCTTCGGCTTGACGATATATACAAAAACTACCCGAATATAGTCAATTTTTCCGGTCACAGCCACGGCCCGATAAATAATCCGCGTTCGATTTATCAAGAAAAATTCACTTCCCTCGGAACCGGCGCTCTTACTTATATCGCAATTAATTCCGGTATGTCCTACGGTACTGTACCTCCAAAGGCTGAGTATGCGGGGCAGTTCTACATAGTTGAAGTCGATAAAAACAATCGTGTTCGCATCCTGCCTTTCAATGTCATAACCGGTAATTTCTTCACCCGTCAGATCGAGAGCAAGCCGGATGAGCAGCTGATCTGGTATCTAACAACCCCATCCGATCCCGACAGCTTCATCTATACCCGCGATCGCTGGACTGACTCTGAACCGCCATATTTTGATGAGGACGCAGTTATTACCGCCAACATTACTGCAGACGGCGCCTGCGCTGCCTTTACATTCCCACAAGCGCACGACGACGATTGTATCTACTCATATAAGCTTGAACTTAGAGGTGAATTTTATATATTCAGTTACAATGTATCTTCCGGTTACTATATAGAACCGATGCCGACCACCATAACAATACCTGCCATCGGAATTGAAAAGGGGAAAACCTATAACGTAAAGGTAACCGCATATGATTGCTACGGCATACCTTGTGAAAATCCGCTTACCTACAAATTCACCCCTTAAAGGTTAAAATAAATTCGGCGCTGCATCATCATCCTATCCTACAAAAGGATGATGATGCTATTATTATAATCAAATCATGCTATAATATAGTACTATTTTATTAAAATATAAATGGAGGATGTTATTATTATGAAATATAAAGAAATATTTCTCTTGTTGATTTTCATATTTTCTGTCATGCATATTTGCAGCTGCGGCATGGCATATGCTCAGTCCGGACAAGATACCAAGACTTCAGAGTCGCCTGCTTATATCGATCTTGCTTCTGCTGTTATAATACGGTCGGATAAAGCTTCTGATATCATCGTCAATGCAACTTTGGATTTACAGAAAGCTTTTAAGGAACAGTTAGAAGCGGATGTAAAGATTGCAAATGATGCCGATATGGTACAAGGTATAGACACTGCTGACGCTGTCAAAGTGCTTGTCGGCGATAC
>JAPXND010000158.1:432-4058 GCA_033808695.1 Armatimonadota bacterium | reverse complement strand
CAAACAAAAAGATCTTAAAAACGAACTGAAAGAATTCCACGGAGATGGATTTTTTGCCTGGCAATCATCCGATGACAGCGAAAACACTCCATGGTCAGAATGGCATTATGACGAAGAGAAATACTGGGGCGGATTCTCAAGAGAACCATTCGACCCAGATACCTATATTCTGCCGGATTGGGCAATAGGTCCGTTCGTTAAATATGAAGGCAATCCAGTATTCAGACCCGATCCAAATGGCTGGGATTGCGGACACTTCGGCGGCGGGGTTCACAACGGTTCCATACTAAAGAAGAATGGCTTATTATATTACATCTACAGAGGCGAATTCCCAATTCCCGATGAAGAGCCGGTTAACAGCCGCAGCATTGCATCAATCAACTACATGTGCGATGTAGGTATAGCCTCCTCCAAAGACGGCATAAACTTTACACGCATTGCCGGTCCCGTGCTGAGACGTGAGGAAGATTGGATGTATAGCTTTGAAGATGTAAATTGTGTAGAATACAATGGCAAATACTACATGTTTCTTAATAGATGGGATTGGCTCCATATACAGGATCCTTCTATATGCGGCACTTACCTTGCCACATCAGATGACCTGATTCACTGGGAGCATCAGGGGTTGGTTTTCCCTAACGCAAAACGGATACACAGAAATGCAACAGTAGTTCAGGATCCAAACAACAAGGCTGTCCAAGATGATAAAGGCAGATTCATCATGTATATTAACGATGGTCTTATCGCCTACTCAACCGATATGCTCCATTGGGAATCGCATGAACTCGACTCAATATGGCCGGGCGGTGAGTGCTCTGTTGCAATCTCACATTACCATCCTAACAACCCTGATCATCTTATACTGTTCACTGGCGGACACCATACTGGTCATTTTTACGCAACGGGTGAAGTTCTTTTCTCTCTGAAAGACCCTGAGCATCCCATAGAATGGCTCCCCCGCCCGGTTCTGAACGCTGATGCATCAATTCCATATGAAGATGGACGCTCTGCCGACCCGCCGCATCAGCCAATATCTCACTGGCGGGATACCGTATTCGCCTGCGGTATGACTCTGGTTGATGATAGCTGGCATGTATACTATGGCGGAAGTGAATATTATACATGTTTGGCAACTGCAAAAGCACACAAAGCTAAGTAACAACATATGCATTTAAAGAGGGGAAGAATAAAACTTCCTCTCTTTTTTAATCAAAGACAACTTCTATAGCCTTCAAGCTTGCTGAACAATATTCTATTGCTGTCATGGTAGTTCGCAGCGCCGTTATATGCCGTTCGGATTATATATATAATATCATCTCCATCAAACTGCCAGTCAACATATTGAAATCCGGTTAATCTCATAGAATCCTTATACTCAAGATTAGAATCATCTGTTAGAAGTGTTTTCACATGCTCCCAATTTATCAAATCCATGGATTTATACAATGACAGCACATTCCGCTGATTTGGATACGCTCTGTCGGTATTGTTGTTTGTGAATGTCAGATACACTCCCGATTCCTCATCCCTGCGAATGGTAAACTTAGACATTCCGCCGGGGAAATCAATAAATCCGCTATTGGGGTCAAATGCTGCATACACTCCATCATCGCTAATCTTAACTATTGCCGCCTTATCTACACAAGGCTTGGAATTCACCCGCAGGATGTTCCACAGCTCGCCAGATGGTGATTCAATCACATTCCCTTCAAGCCACCCGGCTGCTTCAGCTTCCCAATCATTAGGCGTCCATTCCGGATTGTATTGCAGCTTGTTGCTCATTCTCCAATTATACGCATCCAGCAGATCTTCATCCTCATCAATCGAAATCACCGCGGACCGAAAACCTGGCCCCCAAATCAGCGGCGTGCAGTCTTCAAAAGCACGGTATAACCGCCCTCTATAATTCACCACAGGCATCGGGGCGCAATGATAGTTCGGGCCGCTCCTATCCACACTTCCGGGAAAAAGCAAGCCTGATTTGTTATCCCTGGGATTAGTCCATGTCCTCCCATTGTCCTCAGAACGACGTATGACAATAGAACCAAACTCGTGTGTTACACCAATGAGATATACTGCCCCTCTATGCTTAAACAACGAGCTCCAAAACGCATTTGCAATGTGAGTTAAAGTCTCCCATGTATTGCCTTCATCATTAGAAAGGTATATACTTGTCAGTAAATATTCACTGCTGGCGTTTCTTGGAGATTGAGGACCAAAATAATCATGGGCAGCAAGGAGTTCACCATTATCAAGTCTGATTATTGTAGGACTTCCAAGATATACGCTGGTATCCTTGTTTTGGAATTTAATTTCGCTGAATTTGTTTAATTGCATAATAACCTCTATAATAAATTGAATGTAATAGTTCTATCATTATATCAAATTATATAACTTCTGAGGACATTACAATTGCTGGATGAATATCAAAATAAGCGTAATTTCGATTCTACATCCGAACCTGCGCCGGAAGTAGATACAAACTCGCAAAACCGTTTTGTGGTGCAGGAACATAATGCCACCAACCTGCACTGGGATTTCCGTCTTGAACTGGATGGTGTGTTGAAAAGCTGGGCTGTTCCAAAAGGTCCGCCTCTAAAATCAGGCATCCGCAGACTTGCAGTCCAAACTGAAGACCATCCTGTTGCATACCTCGCCTTTGAAGGGACAATCCCTGAAGGACAATATGGTGCAGGTGATGTGAAAATATGGGATTCTGGCACATTTGATCTTGAACATCGTGAAGAAGGCAAATACACATTTACATTGCATGGGGAAAAAATGAAGGATGGTTATGCTCTTATCCATACAAATGACAAAAACTGGATATTGCTGAAGAGAAAACAATGACTCCCAAAGAAAACATGAGAAAAGTAATTGAATTCAATAATCCGGAATATGTTCCTAACCACATCCCGGGGTTTTGCTTAGCATATAATGGATCTAATCATCAGAACATAGACGGCTCCGGCGGAGATGCATCGCCGGCTGGAACTTACTGGACTGACATCTGGGGTGTGGGCTGGTATAAAGAACTTGATGATATGATGGGACTGCCGAAATTCTACCCGCTGGCGGATATCACCAAAGTTGACAGCCATTCCTATCCCGACCTTAACGATCCGCGTATATCGGATCCCATCCATTCTGCTGAAATAACTATGCATCCCGATGAGGGCTTTTTGATGGGATTCCACAGAGATACGCTCTTTGAACAGGCTTACATGCTTGCAGGAATGGAAAACCTGATGATCTCAATCTATGACAATCCTGCTGCAGTAAAATCCCTGCTGCATCATATCACCAATTTCCACATACAGCTTGCCAAACTCTATGCAAGTAAAGGCGTAGAGTGGGTCAATATGGGCGATGATCTGGGACACCAAAACGGACTCCTGTTCAGCAGAGACATTCTTGAAGAATTCTTCGTCCCGGAATATCACCGCCTTACCGATATATACAAGGCGAACAGTGTTTATATATGCTTCCATTCATGCGGACAAATCCAGGATATACTCGATATTTTCATGGATATTGGCGTTAATGTGTTGAACCCTGTTCAGGCAACTGCAAACAACCTTAGTCTGGTAAGAGAACGCACTCAAGGCAAAATGACGCTTATGGGC
>JAPXND010000158.1:0-422 GCA_033808695.1 Armatimonadota bacterium | reverse complement strand
GATTCATGAGGGACCAATTTCTCTCATACAACAGGATGTTAGAGAAAAAATACGCCTGCTTGGGAAAAGCGGGGGCTACATCTGCACCCCGGATCAAGCGATGCCATTTCCACAAGAAAACATCTCCGCTTTCAACCAATCGGTTGAAGAATTTGGAAAGTATCCAATAATATAGATAACAAAAACATATCTCCATTTGTTCAGAACAAAAATGCCGGAGCCTAATATACTCATTAAGCCCCGGCAAACATTTCTAATTTTTTCTGCTTAGCGCCTTAAACTGCAGAGTAAATATAATCCGTATACCAAAAGCGCTACTTCTTGCTGTTCTCTTCATAATTCACCGCTCCTTTATATTTGCGAGTTCTGCAAATCACTTTTTAGAACTGTTTAAATCGGGATTATCAAATGCAGCATAGATG
>JAPXND010000157.1:0-4107 GCA_033808695.1 Armatimonadota bacterium | reverse complement strand
TATCCGATTTAATTCTTTCTCATATGCTTTTCTTCCACCCTGCCTATCCGTGAAGTTATAGATTTCCGGAATCCGTGACCTGAAGCCTGGACGAAGTGAGTTCTGAAGCAGATCAATATCAAGCTCTTCTGCATGCAGTCCTACAAAATACTCACCCGCCATAGACTGAATCCTGCGTATGGCAGATCCGCTGTATATCTCGGGAGTAGTATCTCCGCCATATTCACCGCCGCCAGGTTTAAACGATTTTCCTAGCCCGCGCCTCTGACTTATCATAAAATACATTCTGTTCTTCACGCATGCTTCTGTGTCAATCAGAATATCATTCTTGTCTTTCCAGGGAGTATTTCCCATTGAATAACCATATTTAGGAATCCATACAAAATTGCCAATCCCCAAATCCGATAAAGCTTGTATATTATCAGCGCCATGTGCATGCCCGCCTACCAACAATGGAACTCTCTCTGCCGAAGCGCCCACACTCGCAATACCAATAACAACAGATATCAGCAGTATTTTGCTCATAGTCATACACCTCTAATCACAATAGTTCATTATCTTACCAAGACCCGCCGCTGGAGGATGATCTGCCTCCGCCCCCACTCCAGCTACTCCCACTGGAGGATGATCCGCTTCCACTGCTCCAACTGCTTCCACTGGATGAAGAACCTCCACT
This sequence comes from Armatimonadota bacterium, assembly GCA_033808695.1. Lineage (GTDB taxonomy): Bacteria > Armatimonadota > UBA5829 > DTJY01 > DTJY01 > JAPXND01. The sequence goes on along the minus strand of JAPXND010000157.1, from coordinate 3,431 downwards.
TGACCATCCGCCGCCTCTTGATGAACCGAAGCTGTCATCGTCATCATCACGTTGTCTTCGTCTCTCTTCACTCCTGCGCACAGAATCTTTCAACATATATTCTCTGTGCGCTTTATCAAGACTGCTGTTCCAATTTTGCTGAAGCAATTCAAGTGACTTTAAAAGCGTTAAATAGTTTGCAGGTCCTTTTATATCATAAGGAGGAATTTCTTCCAGAACGCAATTACCTCCATACTGCTTTATTCTGCGTCTAATATTTACTTTTTCATTCTCTAGTTCCTCTATCTTGGTGAAAAAATACACTCTATGCATGTCAAGCTCTTCACACTGTGCAATACTAAGCTTATACTTTTCTATTCCCTGATTAAAGTAATTCAACGATTCCAACAAAGCTTTATCAGCATCCATATGCCGCATCTGGTTCAAATGTGTTTCAGCTAACTCCAATGACTGCTTGCTTAATTCCGAAAATCTATTTCCATATTCAAAAGAGCTCTTCGGAGCGCTCACATCTTCATGTATAGTTTGTGCTTTAATAAGTCTATTTTCGGCTTCACTGGCGCTGCTCTTCAGCTGATTAAAATCATGCTTTACACGAGATATTTTATCGCCTATATTGGAAACAACATTATTTACAAGCACAGCCTGATCCACCGATGCCTTATACAATCTGCATGTGTTTTCTGCCTGCGCTTCAACTTCATCAATATCGTAATTACCTGTTCTGCCGGATAATAGAACTTCAAACCTTTCACAAGAGAGTTTTGCATCTTCATACATCATTTTAGGGTCGTCTTGAGGAAGAATTATCGTTGGAGAAATCTCTGGAGGCTCATTTATTATACATTCCTTAATATTCTTAATTGCAGCAACAAGACGATTGAGTTTGTTCTCTACCGCATTTTCAGAATCAAGCAAGCTGTCAACACGCAGCATAAATCCCACAGGATCATCATCCTGAATCACATCCGCCTCACCATAAATCAGTCTGTCATCTTCATCACTGCCAAACAGAGGATGCTCCTTAAGCCAGGCATGCGGAATACCGTTTTCATCTGCAGTTTTCAGCATCTCATCCAGCTTAGTATGAGGGAACAACTCCTCTGCGGATTTCATCCTTACATCAAAAGCTTTCTTCAAAAACTCCCAGTCTTCAACCACATGTGTAAATCTTGTCTCAAGGTCACCTAAAAAATCAGTTGGCTTTATTTTCAATATTTTAGTTATAGGCTCAAACAGATTTGATGGATTCAGCTTGCCTGTATCATACTCAAATTCATTATCAAAACCTTCTACAACCTTTATAAGAGGCGCAATATTAATATACGAAGCTCCTTCCGCTTGCATCCGCATCGATGCAATATGCGCTTCCATGGCTTCTACACCTAGATATATCGCATCTACCTCCGATGCAACTTTTTCATAGAGCTTTTGCGTTTCACCTTTCATATCAGACAGACCGACAATTTTACTGCGTTCATTGCCATAAAAATCGGCATATCTTGTTTTAGCATTGAGAAGCCTTGTATCCCACTCATCCGTTAATCTATCGAATGTATCCTTGAGCTCATTAAAATGTTTTTTCCTTTTCAATGTAAACCTGATTGCTATATATAACAAAAGTATTAATAAAATAATCTTTAATGTTTTATTCATCTGCTTACGGTTCTTATCCGCTCTTTTAGTATTAATGTACTCTGAGAGTTTGTCATTATCTGTCTTCAAAGAATCAACTATGCTGGCAATTTGTTCAGCGGAATCGCTGTTCTTTACTGAATCGGCTTTATCAAAATTCGACTTATACGATTCTATATTAGATGGAAGGAACGCACTTGGCGCATTCAGCGATTTATTTAATCTCTGCACCTCATTCTCGAGCTGTAATCTTGCATTCCTCAAACTCTCTTCATACGCAGCTTTTTCCTCAGCCTTTCTCCTTGCCTCCAAACGAACAGGATCAGTGTTGTCATACAGATAAGTATCTACTGCATTCATCATATTTATAATGCCAGTTTTGGGATCTTTTGGCGTTCCTTTCACTGAGCGCTCAAACAAAGCTGTATATTCATCATGGGCAGATCTTTCAAAGCCCAGATCGTTTTTCCATTTAACACCAGCTAAAAACCTATACTGTCGGGGATTGTATGCAAGTATAAAAATTGATGACTTAGCGGCATCATAATTCGGAAATTGCTGCATCCAGTCTTCAGCAATTCCATCAATCGTCATGGCAGCTGCATCTTCCTCACCATATTTGCGAACCGCATCTTCTGGAAGTTCTTCAATAAAAATTACATAATATGGATAGTGCAGTTTGCCTGCAGATTCTTGGATTTCGTTCATACCATGATTGCCTATCATTGGCGGATCAAAACCCTCAGGTATGGTATATACATATTTACCGGAAACAAGATTGGGCGCTGGCACCATTCCAGCAAATACAGCTATAACAGAGAACAACAACAAGAATGCATTTAATGAAATTTTCAGCAGTCTCATCTTTTAAGTCTCCCCTCTAAATCACAAATTTACTATATAATAGCACAACAAAAACACTATGTCATTATACTAAGAGGAATATTGAATAAAATAAATAAATATAATATAAACACCCAATTAGGAGATTGATATGAAATACTTATGTCAAATAGCAATGATTACTTTGATTTCGGCGTCTTTAACCACAGTTGCGAACAATGCTTCTTCAAAACCGCTGCGAAATCCAGAAAAAGGATTTATTGCCAAAACCATTAAAGTAAACGATAAAAGCATCAAATACATAATTTATGTTCCGGCAGATTATAAATCCTCCATACCTCGACCTGCAATTGTTTTCCTGAATGGACGCGGTGAATGCGGTACCGACGGATTCAAACAGATTTCAACAGGTTTGGGTCCTGCCATTACTGCAAATGTAAGCGCCTGGCCGTTTATTGTAATATTCCCGCAAAAACAGGATTACGATACTTTGTGGGAAGATGAAGACAGCATGGTCATGGCTATCCTCGACAAATCAATTGCCGACTATAACATAGATAAATCTAGATTGTACCTAACCGGTCTTTCACAGGGCGGACACGGAACTTGGGCTATAGCTGCTGAACACCCTGATATGTTTGCGGCAATCGCCCCCATATGCGGCTGGGGCGACAGTTCAATCGCAGCCAAAGTCTCAAAAATCCCATCATGGATATTCCATGGTGACGCTGATGAAGCTGTTCACGTAGATCGCTCAAGAGAGATGGAACGGGATATCAAGGCTGCCGGCGGTTCATGCAAGCTTACAATCTATCCGGGTGTAGGACACAACTCATGGGATAGAGCATATCGTGACGAAGACTTAGGGGAATGGTTCCTTCAACATTCCAAAAAATCCGATAGCATAAAGGATGAATAGAAATCCAAACATACAGGAGATATAATTCTCATGA
>JAPXND010000156.1:0-4134 GCA_033808695.1 Armatimonadota bacterium | reverse complement strand
GTATTTACAGTTTAGCAAATATAAATAATTGGGTCAAGTTTAATATTGTAATAAAACCACAGAACATGCTAATTTACAGGGATATCTTCTGTTACAGCCGGTTTATTTTCTTCTGGTTTAGGCGCTGCAGGTTTAGCCGGTCTTTGTTTGCCTATTAATACCACTCTGTTTTCCGGTCGGTAGTAGCTGGTTGCAATCAATTCACGTTTCACTACTTTATTGTTCTGTTTTACAACCCTGTATGTGGAAATTCTATGACCGGAACGTCCGCTTGATTTTACAACCTTTTTTCCGGGAGCAATTGAGCCGTCTACTAACTGTTTAACAGATGGACTTATAACCTGATGGTTTGATGATACTATACTAACACTTTGACCTGGAATTTTCTTTCCATATAGCGATATGTTAACGCTGCTGCCGGATATTGTGGCGGAAACATAAATTGGCGCTTTGGTATTGTTCTCAATTTTTAAATCCACCGAAGGATATGCAACAGTTGCATCTCTTCCTATTGGAGCATACACTACCGGTCTGGAATGTGGAGATCTGCGTATAATTTTGAGATTAGCCAGCAGTGCAGCATTATACATTGTTGATGAAACCTGACATATGCCGCCGCCGGTACCATCTTCTACACCGCCATTTACGAATATTGGCGCATCTTTGTATCCAAATCTTTTTTCTCGTGGACCAAGTATTTCATTATAGCTGAAAATCTCGCCGGGATTGAATACAAAACCGTTTATAGATTGACATGCTAACTTTAAGTTATGCGTCCTTGCTTTCTGCGATGGCTTGAATTTAGTTGAGTAAGATCCAATAACGCCATTTATACTTTTGAGAGCGCTTGCTTTTACAGATGCTTCTTTTGTTGCAACGATAATGCTTATCTTTTTACTTCCAGATTCCAGTGATTTTAATATTCTGTCAGCGCTCTGTTTTACATCAACTGCCGTGCCGGATTTTTCGGGAGTAATTTGAAATTTATCGCCGGATATTTTTAACACTGCATTCTGCGGCTTCCGATTGATTTTTGATGCAAGCTTGTTCAAATAACTTACAGTTTGGTTTCTATCAAAGCTGTATGTTATAGGTATATCAATGGGAGTTTTCCACAGAGTTATAACTTCTACTAATCGTTCAATTACATTCCCTTCACGACCAATATTGTATGCTTTCTGCAGTGAACCGTCTACATCTATCTTGCCGCCAAGCTCTTTTACAGATGACTGAATAGATGTGTTTCCATACTGTAATGTTACAGCTGCTGAAACCAGTCCATCAACCATAGGGCGTAAAAGTGTTTTTGCCTCATTGATTGTTTTTCCGCCAACATCAATGCCTCCAATTTTCACACCCTTGTATATGGTGTCTCCATTTGATAATGCTGCTGCAGATGCGGCAATAATGCATATCATTATGAACAGTATAATAAATACTGCCTTATTTCTACGTAACAAATCAATCCTCAAAACTGCAAATATGTAACATTTTTATTTGTTTATTAAACATTGTGAAAAAAATGTAATAATGCTGAAATTTTACATAAAATTATACCAGAAAAGCATACAATCTTCAATTAAAATATATTAAATTTGCGCCTGTATAATTTGTTTATCAAACATTGACTATTATTATCAGATAAGATAATATCAATACGAAAGTATACATTTGGAGGAAACAAATGAAAGCAAGCGATTTAGTTCTTGCGCCTGTCCCAAAAAGAATAGTCTCTCGTCCTGGAGTCTGTAAATTACACAACAAGCAATATATCAGACTTGATGCTGATGAGCCTCAATTAATCATCAATGCTGCGAGAAAAACAGGCGTCTCGTGGGAAATAACTGCCAGCCCTAATGCTCCTTATAATGAGATAGGCTTGATTATTGAACTCAACAAAAAATCCAAAATACGTTCAGAAGGCTACAAGCTTACCATAGATGAAGAAAATATGAAAATTACTGCATCAGATCCCGCTGGTGCATTCTATGGCGCCTGCACTATTGCGCAAATCATTCGCCAATGTGATAAAGAGATTCCCTGCCTTTGCATCTCGGATTTTCCAGATTTTGGTGTTAGAGGGCTGATGCTTGATATAAGCAGAGATAAAGTTCCAACAATGGAAACACTCTATAGCCTTGTTGATCAGCTTGCTGAATGGAAAATCAACCATTTTGAGTTATATACGGAACACACATTCAGATATCTTGCGCATCCGGAAGTATGGAAAGATGCATCACCCATGACAGGTGAACAGATTATGGATTTAGATGCTTATTGCAAAGCACAGCATATTGAACTGGTTCCTAACCAAAATTCATTCGGGCATATGGAACGCTGGCTGAAGATTGATAGGTATAAAGATATGGCAGAAGATCCAAACGGATGTCAAACTGTATGGGGTTTCCGTCCGCCATCCGGACTTTCACCTGCAAGCAAACAGAGTATACCATTCGTAAAAGGTCTGTTTGATGAGCTTCTTCCGCATTTTACATCCTCCCTTTTTAATGTAGGCTGTGACGAAACCATTGATCTTGGCTGCGGACAAAGCAAAGAGATGTGTGAAAAACAGGGAACCGGCAAAGTATACCTTGATTTCCTTCTTAAAATCTATAAGCTTGTTAAATCCCATAATAAAACCATGATGTTCTGGGGCGATATAATAATGCACTATCCAGAGCTTATAAGCAAACTCCCAAAGGACATTATTGCACTGGAGTGGGGATATGAAGCAAAACATCCATTTGCTGAGCACGGAGCCAAATTCAGAGAGTCTGGCATTCCGTTCTATGTTTGCCCTGGCACTTCAAGCTGGAACTCGCTTGTTGGTAGAACTGACAATGCAATAGACAATATAAACAATGCTGCAAAGAATGGACTAAAACAGGGTGCAATTGGATTATTGAACACCGACTGGGGTGACAACGGACACTGGCAGAATATATCGGTATCGCGTCTTGGGTTTTTGGCAGGAGCAATGGCATCCTGGAATACAAAAACAGATATTAGAAAAAAACTTGCAAACAGTCTGTCGCTACATGCTTTCCATGATAAATCAATGAAAACCGGCGAGTTTTTCTATCAATTGGGCAATCTATATACGCTTTTTCAATACCGTTTGGGAAATAGTTCTATCCCTTGGACGGTTTTATTTAGACCAATGGATAGGGCACGTGCAAACGAATGCATAAAGGCTGATGAGCTTGATGCAATGGAAAATAAAGTTCTGGAGCTGGAAGCCATGATTGCCGATGATGAAATGAAATGCAAAGATGCAGAAATCGTTCATGCAGAAATAGCTCACTTGCTCAATATGATGAAATTGGCGGTCAAAGTTGGAAGAGCCCGTATAGCCGGCTCGCCGATTAACAATCTATCTAACGAGCTGGAACAGGTGAAATGCGATCACCAGAAAGTATGGCTGATGCGTAATCGTGAAGGCGGAATGATTGACAGCACGGAAAAAATCGTCAGTGAATAACAATTAATCTGTATGAGATGAAATGCTGTATGGGTCTTGAATAAAACTTCAAGACCCATATCTCTATTGGGAATATGGCTGTATCTAATATATAAATAAAACATGAGTATTAACTTATTTATTCTAATTTTTTAAATTAATGAAGGAATTATTGCAGGCAAGTGATAACTCTATCAAGTAACCGAATTATCTGTATATAACCTAATTATACATAAACTATGAGAATTGACAAAACGAAACTTATTATAAAGACTGGCATTATGATTATGATATTAACCTGTGCTGTAAATACAAATACACAAGCTACAGTTTCTCCTCAAATAGGCGAAACATGGATGGGCATCTACTTCAATACAGCTAAAATCGGCTACTCCAAAATGAAAATCACTAAAGCCGCGTATAAAAATAAACCCGCCTTTAAGCTGGATACTCTCAGCGTTACAAAAATGATGGTCCTTGGTGAACAGGTTGAACAAACTGTTGAATCCTCCGTCTTTTTAGACAAAAAATCGGCGCCGTTGTATCAGATATTTCAAATGTCATCGGCAGGACATAAAACGAAGATTAAGGCAGTATATCTGCCCAAAGAGATTTCAGTTCAAATAGAGTCGGATGGCACCAGAGGAACAAAATCAATCCCTATACCGGATGGA
>JAPXND010000155.1:0-4145 GCA_033808695.1 Armatimonadota bacterium | reverse complement strand
GACCGATGCTGTCAATCCCCGCAGCACGCAGTGATTCCTTATTGATAGGTGCGGTGGATATAGCATCTATCAAACCTTTTTCCGCTAATTCGCAGGCCTTTTGTATATATGCATCAGCAGCATTTCCTCCCGATGCACTTACTGTCCCAGGTCTAATCCTAGTGGTGCCATCAGTATATACGTGAATCATTTCACATTTAAACAGCTCACCTTTTGCCTTTTTTGGATCATCAATTGATACTATGTTTATATCATTCAATCCTAGCGAATCAATGCATTTTTGCAGTATTTCCATATTTCCTATGATTAATGGAATGCATTTCTCTAATATTTCATTATTCCTAAGTGATTTCAGAACAATTTCAGGACCAATTCCTGCGGGATCACCAATTGTTATTGCAACAGTTGGTCTGCTTTTGTTTCCAGCCATATACAACTCCTGTTGTTTGATATATTAGACCTATTCTACCAATGATAATCAATTACCTTCTATTACTGGTATATTTATTGCAGACTCAGCTCAAGATATATGTCATGGTAGTATAGCGCTGCATCAACCGGTGTACTGGATAGAATGTTTTTTCCCACACAAACGAAATAACCCGGACAATTTCTCCTATTTATATACACCGTTCTACTTCAGCTCTAATCTCTTCTTTTTTCCCTCTTATAAGTATTCTTGTATCTGCATTGCTTATTATAACATGTGTTTTACCATATTTTTCAGCTATCAATTTCATATTTGTATACGGTACCATTAAAAACCATTTACTTTACGCGGATTTCGATCCGGCATCTCCAGATTTATAGCTGTTCATCCATCATCATATAACATGTCATTCTCCTATCACAGATAATCAAGCGGCTTCGATATATATTGGAATATATACCGAAGCCTTTTCATTTATAGCATATTATATTTTGCTTTATTAACACTCTTTCAGCATTTCGAATAACCACAAAATCTGCATACCAAACATCCGCTTTCATGTTCAACTACACTGCCGCAATCCGGACATGCGCCTACCATATTATCAAGTGTACTCGACCATTTGGTTGTATCTTCAACCTCTCCGGTCTGTACAAACTGAACATAGTGTTCAAGAGCTATCCCTATTGCATCCGGACATGATAATACTTTTCCGCCCTGATCCCAACACGGAGACGGGCATACATTACCGCGAAGCTGCTTTATTATAGATTCCACTTTAACGCCTGCTCTAAGCGCTGTCGATATAACACGAGATACCGCATCAAGTTGAGACGAAGCACATCCTCCCGATTTGCCCATCCGCGCAAACACTTCGCATAAACCTTCGTCATCTTCGTTTATGGTTACATATAAGCTTCCGCAGCCTGTTTTCACCTTTTCCGTAATTCCACTTGTTCTCACAGGCCTTGCTCTGGGAGCTCTCATTCCAGGATCAGCTTGGGCTGCATCCTTCTTTGCGCTTCCCACAGTAAGAACTTGTGCATCTCTGCTGCCGTCTCTATATACCGTTACACCTTTACATCCAAGCTTGTATGCCAGCTTATACACTTCCGCAACATCTTCATTGGTTGCGGAATTTGGGAAGTTAACCGTTTTCGATACAGCGTTGTCAACAAACTTTTGGAATGCTGCTTGCATCTTTATATGCCATATAGGAGCTATATCATGTGCTGTTACAAAATAGCGTTGAACATCAGCCGGAACGTCATTAATTCCATGCAATGTACCGTTCTTTGCTATCTCTTTCATCAAAGCATCAGTGTAAAATCCCTTTTCCTGTGCAACAGATTCAAACAGCGGATTAACTTCTACCATCTCGGTTCCATCCATAACTGTGCGGAGATAGCATATGGCGAATAGTGGCTCTACCCCGCTTGAACATCCTGCAATGATTGAAATTGTGCCGGTAGGAGCAATTGTTGTTACTGTAGCATTCCTCAACTTTATTCCATCAGGCACATCATATATGCTGCTGGTATAATTAGGAAATACTCCTCGCTCTGCTGCAAGCTCAACTGACATCTGCTTTGCCTCAGCATCGATGAATTGCATTACTTCCTCAGCTGTATCAATCCCCTGCTCTGAATTATATGGAATTCTAAGCGCAATCAACATATCGGCAAAACCCATTACGCCCAATCCTATTTTCCTGTTGGCCTTTACCATATCATCTATCTGCGGCAAAGGATATCTGCTTACATCAATAACATTATCCAAAAACCTTACAGCTGTTCTCACTGTTTTTGCAAGTTTTTCATAATTAATGGCGGGTACAACATCATCTGTTATCATCTTAGATAGATTGATTGATCCAAGGTTACACGCTTCATATGGAAGCAATGGCTGTTCCCCGCATGGATTAGTGCTCTCAATCTCACCTATATTTGGCGTAGGATTATCTCTGTTTATGCGGTCTATGAATATAATGCCGGGTTCGCCATTTCTCCAAGCCATGTTTACAATCAGATCAAAAACCTTTTTTGCATTAAGCGTTTTGACTACCTGCTTAGTCCTGGGATTAATTAGCTCATAATCATCCTCTTTTTCAACAGCCTTCATAAATTCCTCTGTTAAAAGCACAGAAATATTGAAGTTGTTTAGCTTATCGCAATCCTTTTTAGCTGTTATGAAATCTATGATATCCGGATGGTCAACACGAAGGCATCCCATGTTGGCGCCTCGTCTGGTTCCTCCCTGCTTAATTGCCTCAGTCGCAGCATTGAACACTTCCATAAAAGAAATTGGTCCGCTTGATACACCATTAGTCGATTGCACCACATCACTTGCAGGTCTAAGCCGTGAGAAAGAAAATCCGGTTCCTCCTCCGCTCTTATGAATAAGCGCTGTATGTTTAATGGTTTCAAATATGCTGTCCATAGAGTCTTCTATTGGCAGCACAAAGCACGCCGCAAGCTGACCCAATTCACGTCCGGCATTCATCAGGGTGGGACTATTGGGCAAAAATTCAAGGTTATACATTATGTTATAAAATTCTGCTTCAAGCTCTTTAATTTCAGCTTCTGATTTGCCATAATTAGCTTCCGCAGATGCAATCGCTTCTGCAACCCTGTGAAACATCCCTTCCGGTGTCTCCATAGGTACACCTTTATCGTCTTTAATCAAATATCTTTTCTCTAAAACTGTTAATGCATTTTTAGTCAGCAATTTCTTCCCTCCTGAGTATATCCCAACATAAAAGAATTTTAATAAACAATTTATTTCTTATCTAGAACATCCACTATTTCTTTAAACTGCGTAACATCTTCAAACTGCCTATATACAGATGCAAATCTTACAAATGCCACTCTATCCAATTTCTCTAACCTCTCTATAACCATATCACCCAGCTCAGATGATGTTATCTCCTTATTTTCTCTGTCATACACCTCCAGTTCAATCTCATCTACGACAGATTCTACCTGGGCAAGACTTATTGGACGTTTCTCACAGGCAGTCATTATTCCCCGCTGTATTTTCATTCTGTCAAACGGCTCTCTGCGCTGATCCTTCTTTACTACCAAAACTGTCATCTCTTCAACTTTTTCATAGCTGGTGTATCTTCTTCCGCAAACAGTACATTCCCTTCGCCTGCGGACACTCGATCCATCGTGCACCTCACGGGATTCTAAAACTTTATCATCATTGGCCTTGCAGTATGGACATTTCATAATATACTTTATCTCTTATATTGAAATTAACACATTATATATTGTGTTACAAGGCATTATAACACACTACATATACATATTGGCATGAAATTTCTGCTAAATTTAATTAACAGTGTATTCACAAAAAAATAAGTTATACACAAAATCATTCAAAGAATTTTCATTAGTTATTAAACTTATTTTTATTATATGTTTTCTCAACCTTAATTATCTTTAAAGATTTATAAACTATGCGATTTATTTCTCCTTGGAAATATCAAATCCTCCATATCAAAAATTATTTGTTCAATTATGATTATCCATAAAAAGATTCTCTTAATGATTTCAATATTTTTCTAATATTAATATTGATAAATAATTACTTGTGTGTTAGGATACACATTAACAAGATTTTATTTTCATTGTCTTATTCATAATAGAATACACAATGAATTCACTACTAGCTGAACCAGCTTTTTAATGAAAGGACTGTTTATGAAAATGAT
>JAPXND010000154.1:0-4237 GCA_033808695.1 Armatimonadota bacterium | reverse complement strand
CCGATATAGTGTTGGAGGTTTCCGGTGCGGTTGACAGATCAAATCTTGCGTCTGTTATTGATAGAAATGATTTGATGTAGTATTCGGCATCGCTGCGTGTTATTCTGCCGGCTTTGAGATCGGATATGTAATATGGTTCAAGCATTCTATCCAGCTGCCCATACATGCTTATGCCTAATCCCTCTAACGAATTGCATATCTCCCGCATGAACAGCAGAGTGTTAAGAGCCTCATAAAAAGTTGATGGGGGATATTCCGGTATTCTTCCTGCAGTTTCACTTATCAATTCCAAACGCTTTATTGTTTGAATATCCGTTTCATGTGCAAGCATTGCCTTAGCTTTATCTGCGAATTTATTAGAGAGTTTGATAAGCGAGTTCATTGCTGCTATAACTGCATTGAGAAATTCTCTCTGCATTTCACTGCAGGGTCTGGATAGACGGTCTTCAGCTTTTTCTCGCAATCCACGGAGTCCATATTTCAGAACATTGTCATAGCCAATGCTTTGATGATCCCAATCAATAAAATCCCAAGCGCTGAACAGCCGTTCAGCATCAAATTTCTCAGTAATCCTGCGCATACGAAAGAGCTCAGATGTATTGGCGTCCCGTAGAAACATGCCTATACCGCTCAATCCCCAACTATTGCGTGGACGTCCGCTTTTGATTTCATAATAGAAAGGATTGTTTCTAAAAATGTGAACATCGCAGTCATCAGAGGCTACTTCATACAGAATTGCTTTGCTTCTAAATGGTGATATATTTGCTTCAGCAGAGCATAATGCATGCCATTTTGTGCGGAGATGAGATATATCTGCCGGATCCGCTGAATAATATTCATTGTATTCGTTAAACATTGCATCTTTATCAAAAAACATTTTCAGCTCCTTAATGCTGCTTTCCTGCAGTATTCGCGAAGTAATTTCAAATACAATCTGTAATCATCAATAGATACCCCGGGCGGTGTTTGATGATCTACTGAAGGAATGAAGCCGCCCTGTTTCATAACCGGTAGTAGCCTTTCAAACTCTTCCCTCATCCGTTCTTCGCCAAGGTGCATGGTTGTTTTATCAAATGCACCGATGAGTCTTAAATCCGGGTGTGCTTTGCGCAGTTCGGAAACATCTACTCCTGCCATTCGTTCCAAAGGCAAAAGCCCCTGCACACCCACATCAGTGAACCACTGAGCCGGAATCGTTACGTCTCCATCGGTATCTACAAATACGGTTGTTCCGCGGCTGCGTATAATGGGAACTATTACATTATAGTATGGCGCCATAAACTTATCAAACTGGTTTTTAGAGAGCATAGGGCCATGGTTGTATGACATATCCTCAGCAACAGTCATGAAGTCTGGAACACATATATCGCTGAATTGATTGTATGCCTTGATGTTATACTCCAGCAGGTCCTGATTAATCTCTTTCATCAGGTCTGGGTGGTCGTAAAATGCATACATGTGCGGTTCAATACCGAACAAAGTGCGCGGATACCAAAAAAACCCTTCAAGTGTTATCCATATTACAATATCACCCTCTGCCTGCTTTTTTGCCCATAATTCAATAGCGCCTGCATCAAATGCAGGATCCGGATATAGAAATTTCTTTATATTAAGGTAATCATCACGGTCATTTATAATAGGCAAACCGTGTCCTGATGGCGCAGGGCATGCAGGCGTTCGCGGTGTGAGCCAATACTGTACATGCAGGTCCTGCTCAAAATAATCTCTTATAGCTAAATCATCGGTTATCTTGGTGGGAAGTCCTTCATTATGCCATCGGTTGATTGTTGCATCCCACCAGGTTGCCCACTCAATTACAGGCAGACGGTCGACAGGTTTAAAGTTAAGGGTGTTATTAAATCTCTCACGGTTTTTCATGATGTTCACTTTAAAGAATAATTCCATCGTTTGCTATTATATCACTTTAGTGTAGGTTTAAGGTATAAAAATAATATTATTTAAAAATATTGAAAAAACAACATTTTTAAGGTTGACAAAAAATGTAAAGAGCCTCTATGATGCTATAACAAATGGAGATTTGAAATCTGGTGAAAAGCTTCCATCTCAGGAAAAGATTGCCGAGGTTTATCAGGTAAGCATTGGCACTGTAATAGAAGCAATCACATCGTTAGTTCATGAAGGGCTGCTGGATGGTTCTGGGTTCCTGACGCAAAAGTTAATTTAGCTTTTATTGATGGTCATGCAAAGACTTATGCAATGGGAAGATCATACTATGAACCTCAGAAAAATAATTTTGATATGCACTGGCCTAGATCGCATGGTCCCGCTGCAGTAGGTGACCCCATAGTGCCTGGCGGTCCATGGATTCCAGATCATTATGATATTGATGAATAATTTGTAGCTTATTATTACAGCCTTGCAAGCAAAATTCTGCAAGGCTGTATTTTTTTGGTAAATACTACCTTAATTACTTTCTTCTGTGCAATCAAATTATTTGAATTTTAATAGCAATGCATCATATATAACTGCTTACTTGATCTTGTTAGAATATCATTGTCTTGTTGTAATTGCCTTAACAGCATCAACCTTGGTATTATCGCCAAAAGATCTTGCGGTAACAAGGATATCTTTAGTTGTACCTATGGGTACTGTTGTATCAGGTCTTACATATGCATATACAAGGGTATTATATTCACCAGGAGCAATTGTTGGTGTTGTCCATCCTTCTGCTGATGTTACTTGTGATGTTATATCAATACTATTAGGACTAGCATGCTTATAATATGTTACAGTCCAACCATTACCACCTGTAGGTCCTTTTATTTTGTAGGAATCATAAACATCTCCTGGGTTTGTAATTTTTATCCAATATATTGCGTGTGTATTAGTATCAACACTTTGCAATTTTGTTTGGTTTGTTCCATCAGTGTTAATAATGCCACTGCCAATGTATGTAGTATCAGAATGATTTCTTATTATCATATCTGATTTTAATGTTGGATTAAAATCAGGAGTGACGAATATGTCAGCTGTTCCATTATTATCATTTGCAACAAAGTTTGTAGCCCACGACATGAATGTCACATATTTACCATTTTTACTAATGGCAGGTATAATACTATTAGCAATTCCTAAATAATTAGATGAGTCTTTGCTTGCAACATTAATAGTGTTATTTATGCGATCATATACAAATATATCATCGTAACCGTTATAATCGTTAGCAATAAGATTAGATGCTGAAGATTGAAACGTAACATATCTACCATCTCCACTAATTGATGGATAACTGCTTGTTCCATTACCCAAAATTCCATTTGGATTTACACTAGCAATATCAATAGTATCATTTATGCGATCATATACAAAAATATCCTTGCAATTATTTGTATCGTTAGCAATAAGATTTGATGCATTAGACTCAAATGCTACATAACGTCCGTCTGCACTAATGGAAGGATTTCTGCTATCATTATTTCCTATACCCAACGAACCTATGCTTACTATTTCAATTAATGCAGTTTCACGGTCGTATACGAAAATATCCTCTTTACTATTTGTATCATTAGAAACGAGATCTGAATCGCTAGATTGAAAAGCAACATATCTACCATCGGTAGACAATGAAAAATTCATGGCTGAATCCATTGGCATGATTATTGATGTGGCATTAATTCTATTATATAAACGATACCCACCTGATACAGTGCTAAATGCAACGTATTGTCCATTTCCACTTATACATGGAGAGCCTCCCCCTCCCCATTGGTTAGTGAGGATTTCCATGTTTTTATTTTCACGATCATATATGAAAACATCATATCCCATACCATTAATATCATTAGGTACCAGATGCATATCCTCTGAATTAAATGCAATATATCTTCCATTATCACTTATTGATGGTTTGCCAGTCCAGCCAACACCATAAAATCCAATTATAGGTTTGCTAATAAATTCTATTGTATCTGTAAATCGATCAAATACATATACATCATAATATCCATCTGTATCTCCTGGATCAAGATTAGTTGCAAGTGAACTAAATGCTACATATCTTCCGTCTGCACTTATTGCCGGAAATTGATTGAACCCATATGCTTCAACTCCAGCTGATGAAACACTTACTCGTTCAATTCCGTGTGCTGATACAAGTAAAATCAGTGTTAACAATAACACTAAAAAAGCGCTGTGGATTTTCTTACGTTTAATACTGTTCATAATTATAACCTCCATGCTTTATATTGGTATCACTACTATTGAATTAATTAATTTT
>JAPXND010000153.1:0-4259 GCA_033808695.1 Armatimonadota bacterium | reverse complement strand
CTATTTTTCCAATCTCCTCAATTGGCTGAATTGATCCAATCTCGTTGTTGGAATGCATTATAGTTATTAACACAGTTTTATCGGTAATAGCTTTCCTTACATCGGCAGGATTAACAATGCCGTATTTATCAACCGGCAGTATTGTTATATCATATCCATGCTTGCCAAGGAATTCGCAGGTTTCAAGCACTGCATGATGTTCAATTGAACTTGTTATTATATGTTTGCCCTTATCCTTATTTGCCATTGCCGTGCCAATAACAGCCCAGTTGTCAGATTCTGTAGCTCCGCTTGTAAAGTATATCTCAGATGGTTGTGCACCAATCAGCTTTGCGGCATTGGTTCTGGCTATTTCAACGGCATCTCTTGCATCTCTGCCGAACGTGTATAATGTAGATGGATTAGCATATTCGGTGGTCAGATATGGCATCATGGCATCAAGAACATCAGGATGGATAGGTGTTGTTGCTGCATGATCTAAGTATATGTGTTTATTCATATAATCCTCCAGGTTAATTAACGAATCTATAGAGTTGTTTGATTTATTATACAATCAGGGTTATGTAAATTCCCGCATTTCATACAGAACTCACCATTTGAGCTGCTGGTAAGAATTGCGGCATTAACGAATTTATTCAGTAATCTTACGAGTTCTGCTGTATCATCTAAATCCATTTGATTAAGTATAACTTCTAATCGCTTTGTGCGTTCTTCATCTATAAGCCCCAGAATCCTTTTTGAGTCATCTGTCAACTTTACTACAGTTTGGCGTCGATTATCACTATTAATTTCTCTAGTTACTAATCCGCTTTTGTACATGCGGTCAATAAGCATAGTTGCAGCCGGTTGACTTATAGACAATCCATCGGACAATGAACTTATTGTTGATGAATTGTGATTATGTATATAGTATAGGGCATTCATTTGTGCTTGAGTCAATTTTGCACATTCAGGAATACGTATTTCTTCATCCATTATTCTTTTAATTATGCTGATGAATAAATCAATTGTATGCTTAATATCATTCAATACAGCCAAATCTGCCATTTTGTTATACCAAATCAACTTATAATGATGTTATTAAATAATTATATTATATGTTACCCATTTTTTAAAAGAAATATCAGAATTTATATATTTTTTGCAATTATTTTTGTGGAATTTATAGATTAATGTGGAAGGTTTACTTGTATCAGTTGGTGTATATAACTTATATCATATGTTTTATGGAGGATTGTATGTTAAGGTCATTCGTTGTTGTGATATCAGGAATTATCGCGCTGAGCTCAGTTGGATATGCAGCTGCAGGTGATATATTGATTCTTAATGATCCATCACAGAAATCTCCACAGTTTCATTCAGCTTTAAAAAATCAGCTGAATGAATCGGGATATAAGATTCAAGAGGTATCATTCGAATCATTAGCCGATGTTCTTGATAATAATCAATCTGGTACAATTTTGGTTTTGCCAAATGCTGTATCATTTCCCGCTGATGCAAAGCTTCCGCTTGAAAGATTTTTAAAATCTGGAAACCATTTGTTTGCAATATCAGGACCGGCGTTTTCAAACATTGTTGTTAATGCTAATGGAAACTGGATTTCTCAAGATGAGTTAATTGATATGTTAGCAAATGCTGATGGAGATAAGGTAATAGATTTCTCAGCAGTAAACATCAATGATTGGGAAAGAAGTACCGGCTCGCCTGAAAATACTGCAGAGTATATAATAGAACCATCAGATTCAGGCAGCCCTTTTGCTTCACTTCATGTGAAATTGAGCAGTTTAGAGAACTGGGATACTTTTGTAGCTCCATCAATTGCAGAACCGTTTAAGAATGGAAGCACTATAACTACATTTGCTGCCAAAGGCGGACCTGGCACATCAGAGATGCAGATAGAGTGGAAAGAAAAAGATGGTTCAAGATGGATAAGCATAGTTAAATTGACTCCTGAGTGGAAGCGTTATGCTGTTACGCCTGAGCAATTTATATTCTGGTCTGATGGTTCGCCAAAAAACAGAGGTGGAGCAAATGATTCATTTAATCCGGCAAATGCAGAAATATTCACTGTTGGATTATCACAAAGCTTATCTACGCTCCAAATTGGCAAGCCGCATGAGTATTGGATTTCTGATGTCAGGGCTGTTAAAGACCCATATAAGGAAATTAATTTCCGACAGCCAATCATAGAATCAATCAGTCCGCAGTATAAAATCTATCCTGTTAATAATATTGATGTTGGCACATTTGCTGATAAAAATCTGGCGGCAACAGGTGCCAATGCAATAGCATCAATTTCACGACCTTTGGGTATAGGGTCAAGTGTAGTTTGCAAATCAAGACAGATTCCTATTCTTTACGCCTTCGATAAAAAAGGTGAAAAAAGAGGGATAGTTGCCCACCTGTATATTAATTCAGATGGCGATTACAAAAACTCTATTTGGGGATCTGTTGGGTTGTCTCAAACTGATCTAGAAAAAAATGCCTCATCTATGGCGCCAATAATTACATCTATGATTGACAGGATAAATGGCGGAATATTCTTCTCTAATGCGGGCAGTAATCACTTTGCTTATTCGCTTGGAGAACGCACACAACCTGGGGCATATATACTCAATCTAACTAACAGGCAGATAGAAGCGGATGTTAAAGCGCTGATAACCAAGGATGGCAAAAAGATTGCAGAGTTTGCTAAAACAGCTGCTATCTCATCAGCGAATAAGCCAACCGGTGTATATTTGGGGTCGGAGCAGTTAGATCCTGGTGTATATAAGATAAAAAGCGCTCTTATGGTAGATGGAAAACAGGTTGATGAAGTTGAACATGAATTTCAGGTTATTGAGTATGGAAAGCTGACAAGCAAAAACACAGTTCTTCTTGATGGCGCTGATTTTAAGCTTGATGGAAAAATATGGTATCCGCTTGGAATGAATTATTGGCCAAGATATTGTATTGGTATGGAGCCAGGCGATTATTGGTCACATTGGTTATCTCCTGGTCAATATAATCCAGAAATGATAGAGGAAGACTTAGCGCTTGCAAAATCACTTGGGATGAATACGTTCAGTGTTCAGTATGTAAAACTTGACCAAGCAAGAGTTATGATGGATATATTAGCACGGGCTGAAAAGCATGGTATAAAGCTTCATGTATTTATATCTGATGTGCATCCGCTTGACCCTCATTTAGAAATAGGGAAAGAGATGATTAAAGCAGCCCACCTGCATGAGAGTCCGGCTGTTTGGTGTTACGACCTTGGATGGGAAGTAAATGTAGGACAGTATAATTCAAGGAAGAGATTTGATAAAGAGTGGCATCAATGGGTAGTTGACAGATATGGCAGCATTGAGAATGCTGTTAGGGATTGGAAATATGATGCAGAGATTATTGATGGCACGCTTACCGGGCCAAGAGATAATCAGCTTCTGAACGATGGAGATTGGCGGATATTTGTAGCTGCATATAGGCTTTTCATGGATGACAGGATAAGCAAGGGGTATAAAGAAGTGCGGGAAGGTATTCGCACAATTGACAAAATCCACCTTATGGGAGCAAGAAGCGGATATGGTGGAACCGGCGCAGTGTGGATAGCAGACCATATGCCATTTGATTTGTTAAGTGGAGCAAAGCACATAGATTTCATTTCACCGGAAGCATACAACATTGGCGGAGACCGCAGAGGATTTCTTAGAGGCGGATTCCATTCTGCATACGGACGTCACTTTGGTGGAAATAAGCCGATATTCTGGGCAGAGTATGGTTCGCCGCTGTTTTTCCAATTGGAGCCTGGAAAATTCAAAAATGAATATACCGCTGACCAATATGAGAAAGAAAGAGCCTACTATGAAAGCATAATCAGAATGACTATGGAAACATATGCAAATGGTTCTATTGGATGGTGGTGGTCAGGCGGCATGAGGGTTGATGAGAAGAGCGACTTTGGAATTATCAATCCTGATGGCACACCGAGACCGGCAGCATTGTTGTTTAAGGAAATAGCAGATGAATTTTATAAGCCAAGAACGGTATTACCGCCAAATGCATTTATTGATATAGACAGAGACGAGCATGTTACCGGATATGCAGGCGTATTTGGCGACGGTGCGGACAAATATGTGGATTTGTTAGATAGTGGGAAGATTCCTGGAGTGAGAACTGCCGGAACAGGAACAACATCGGCAAATGTTCCACTGACAGCTGTAGGAAATGTTCCATATAATGGCAATAATCCACTTAAGTTTATGAATGCTGAATTCAAT
>JAPXND010000152.1:0-4261 GCA_033808695.1 Armatimonadota bacterium | reverse complement strand
ACATTCCCCTTCCCTATGTGATCAGACAAAAGCATTCTTTTACACGTAATTTCACCAATTTTCTCTTTATACAGCAGTTCATGTAAGAATTCATTAAAGTGATTAGATGTTAATCTTAAAATTGAAAAATATCTGAACAATTTATTTGGAATATTTCTTACATCAAGTTCCGGACTTCTGTTATCATTTGTAAAAAAGAATGCTTGCACAGGAAAATTCGTATCATTCATTCCAAGCTTATATCTTTCTCCTGTAATAAAAATAATTGCATTTACAACTGAACTTGAATAACCCGGCATGTCCCAATTGCCAAAAAAACCAATTCTCTCCTTTTTCGATATAGATTCATCCATTGAAGATAAAGTGAAATTCCTTGCCATTTCAATTGCAATGTATGAATCCATAGTAGCAATAAACCAAAATTTTCCACCAATACTTGTTCTTAAAATTGACAATGGAAGAAATTGAATTGCAAGTGCACAGAATGCACAAATAGGATGTCCTGGATTTAATCCAGGATGAAAATTTCGTCGGTCAATACTATCAACAAGAGGAAAATTTGTTTTTTGGGCAACTAAATTAGCATTTCTACCACAAATAAAACAATTATCTCCTGTATTACCATCAATATATAACAATGATAAAAGATCATTAACATATTTCTTATATTTGATTGGTTTATCTTTCGGTTTATTTGCTGGATTAGCAAGTGGACCATTAGGAAGAATTGCAGACATCTCGCTAGTTGCAAATGCACTCATCTTCTTAGGATTATCTGGTTTTGGTAATGGTTCAATTGCCAGTGAAGAAGTTAAATAAGAGATAAGACGTTTTACTGCATATTCAATATCACTTTTTTTTAGTTCTTCCGGTTTGTTGACATCTGCTGCAGCACACATTCCAGCAATACCGGCATCAACAAATGGATTTCCGGTAAATCTAATCTCCATATCAGTTTCACCTCCAATTTATACTTTACTGTCCATATTGGTTCGATTAAATTATGTTTCTGACTTACTAATAACAGTTTCAATTCCAATTACAGTGAACTGAACAGGTGGGATATTAACACCCGTCCGTATAGTTCTTTTTTAATGTATTATATTATATATCGGATAATAATATATAATAATAATACTAATAATTTCCAATCAATTATATATAATATTAAAAATTACAATATTATATTTTTCAATATAGTTGATATTACTTTCCTCCTTTCTTGGTAAGTAATAAGTTTGACAAATCCTTACAATAATGATACAATAAATTTGAAATCAATTATGTAATATCCAATATGTAATATCCAAGGATTTTACAAACAACAAGGTAAAGAGGCAAAATTCATTTAACCTTGTTGTTTATTATTATACACCCTTGTTACTAGTATGTTAAGCTAGGCAACATCAATCATCATATTCTCTCACAAAAGCCGAACCCCATACTGCCATATGATCCCCATCCGCACTCGTTTCCCATGCGTATAAGTTCAATCGATCCAGCAACAACAAACGGTGCAAACACGCCTCTAATTTTTGTTTTTTTAATCTCTATCAGTTTTGTTACCCTGCCCTCTTTTCGGTCAATGTAATCCTTATCAAACACTAAATCCAAAACCGCATTTTCTGGGGTGCAATTTTTTACAAGCTGGTATTTTTGAATCAGGTTCAATCGAATCCGCTCTGCAAATTCTGGATCATCGTGCAAAAGATATTCTGCAGTTCCGCCAGCCTTATTAGCTCGAGAAACCACTATCGGTGAGAGACAAGTGAATTTCATACTGGAAGAATACACCGGTTCCGGCGCAGTTTCAATACTTTCAATAGCCAATATCTCACCACATATATTGATATCGCCTTCCGACAGCAATCCAGTAGCAATTGCAGTCAAAAATTCCGGCATTGGCGATGATATGTTCCAATCAATCTTGCCAGGACCAAGTGTAATTGTGTTTCCACTAATTCTTCTATTTGCGCTTCTCAGCGGACTAAACACAAAAAGCTTAAATGCTTTACCTGTGCTGCTGCTGTATCCAACATCATGCAAAAAACTAGCGTATTCTTCATCTACACTAAGCCTTTTATATATAATGCTCGAAAGGAAATAGTTTTGATTTATTGGGATTGAAATAGGTCTGTCTGCAACTAAATTAATGTTTATTTTCATTTCATATCCATATTAATTTCATAAAATTAGTGGTATATTATATAATATCTGCCCTATATTTGTGAATACATAATAAGGTAATATAAATTAATAAACCAGCATCAATAAAATATTTTGAAAGTGTATATAAGCTGTGATAGAAATCTGTATGGATTAATAGTATTTCTGTGGTATACTATATTATAATTTCCGATGGCAAAAGCATGATGAAGTTTGAGTATATAAAGCAAACCCTGGTTTAAATAATACAATTGTGAAAGGATAAAAATATGAGGAAAAGGATAATTGCTGTATTAGCGCTGCTGTGTGTATTGATCTTTATTGTTGGATGTAAAAGCAAGCAGTCCCCGCCGCAGGTAGGTGTAATCAACGAATCCTCGGTTGCTGTATCAAAGGACAAAACGATAAACGAAACTACCGACTTCTACACAATTAAGGCTGTTTATCCTGTAGATTCAAGAGACAAAAACAACCTTGTTGAGAATTACATTAAATCTGAAGTTGAAAAGCGCAAAACAGATTGGAAAATTGGAGGGGAATTATACAAAAAGGAGCAGGAATATAGTAAGAAATATCCAGATAGACCAAAATACCAATACGAATATGAAATCGAATATAAAAAGTATGAGTGCGCCAAATTGAATGCTGTTTCTTACTTGTTCACAACATATGAATTCACTGGCGGACCTCATGGTTCATCGGTAGTAAAATCCTTTACATTCGATGAAAATGGTATCGTGGATATCTCTCAAATCCTGAATCTTAATGAGTCCAGTGAAATAGCAATATCCAAACTTCTCAAAGCTAAACTCAAGGAATCGCTGGATGAATCTACAGATGACACTATGATAACAAACGGATTGGGATTGAATTACGTTAATGATGACGGCACACTTGATAAATTGCAGCTTGAGAAAGATAACTTCCAATTTATGAACAACTTTGCAAATTTCTCTCTTCTTGATGAGGGCATCAAGTTCGATTTTGATCAGTATCAGGTTGGTCCTGGTGCAGCAGGTGTTCAAGAGGCGACAATACCATGGGCTGAGCTCAAATCCTATCTGCAGCCGAACATTGCAGATAAACTAAAATAGTATTTCACTGTGGAAATAACAAGAGAATAGATCATGGCAGGTATTCAAATAATGCTTGCCATTCTAATATCTGGCTGAAATATCCGCTCTCAAGAATAAAGGATAAGCAAACAGCAAATATTCCCTCAGATTTCGCTGCAGTTTATTTTATATCTTGACTTATTACTTTATTACAAGTAATATCATAGTAGATAAAATATTAATATTGTAGATTTATTATATTGAAAACACGCATCAAAATCACATATTTTTTTCTTATCTTTTTTACATTATTTCTTAATGCTTTATGCATCAGTTATACAAGTGATTTAAAATCAAAGCTGGAAAAGGCTATATTTACAAATAATCAAAAAGGCAAGTTGTTATCATATGTTAAGGGCGATTTTAACAATGATAAAATGCAGGAATACGCAGCCATTACATATACGGACATTAAAGATAATCACCCTATCAACGGTGAAATCGTTATTGTAAGATATATAGGAAAGGGATATAAAACCGTATGGCGGCAGAAAAATCTTAACCCTTGGAAATTATTTGCAGCCGATGTGGATGGTGATAAAAAGCCAGAGATTATTACTGGTGTTTGGAAAAAAAGTCCCAAAGACCCTGTAATGGCAAAACGTATATTCATCTACAATTGGAACGGTACGCGCTTAATGCCGAAATGGTTAGGGTCAAGACTTACCAGGCGGTTTGATGATTTCGTCTGCCATGATTTCAATAAGGATGGTTGGGATGAACTTTTTGCATTAGAGAAATCAGCTAAAGGTCATAGAGTTTCGATATATCGCTGGCATTCATTTGGATTTGAATGGTTAGGATGCACAAAAGATATTCAAAATGCACAGAATATAGCAAAGAAAAATAATTCTGTATATGTAAAATGCAGGAATAAGAAATTGCACATTGAATACAAGAATAAAAAATTTAATTTAGTCAAAGGAGAATAAACAATGCGTAAATCAGGCACAAAAACGGTTTTAATCTCTATTCTGGTC
>JAPXND010000151.1:0-4355 GCA_033808695.1 Armatimonadota bacterium | reverse complement strand
AAGAAAAGAGTGAGTGGATAACTAAAATTGAATCAGCCTGCTCATGCAGTAAAACCACCTTCGAACCGGATGGATTTGTATCGCCAAAAGAAATACTGCTAAAGCATTTCTCAACATCTTCCCTTCGGGGTTTTGGCTGTGAAGATTACACCGCAGGATTAAAGGCTGGTGCAACCATAATTAAGTATCTTGAGAAAACTCAATCATCTGCGCTGAAATTAATTACATCACTTGCAACATACTCAACAAGCGGATATATGATACTGGATGCACCTGCAAGAAGGAATCTTGAACTCACACAGTCAATGTTTGATGGATCGAAAAACAAGAGCCTGCTGCAGGTCATCGATAAAACAGTAACACCAATGGGCGCTCGTATGATTCGCAGATGGATAGATCAGCCTCTGCTTGACCTAACTGAAATAAATAACAGATTATCTATTGTAAACGGATTTTTCTCTACCTTGATGACCAGAACACGTGTAAGAGAGTCAATGGCCAAAATATCCGATATTGAAAGGCTTACATCAAGAATATCGGCCGGAACAGCGAATGCAAGAGATTTAATTGCACTTAAAACCTCATTGAATGTATTTCCTTCCTTAGTAGAATCGCTGTCAGCATTGAATGACAGCAGGATAGATTCATTATGCAAGCCTATTTTATCTGTTGCTCAAATTGCAAATATTATCGAAAATGCCATAATTGATGAACCTCCCATCACAGTTAAAGAAGGCGGAGTAATACGTGCAGGATTCAACAGTGATCTTGATAACATCCGTTCTGCAAGCAAAGACGGAAAAGGGTGGATTGCTGCTCTTGAATCGGAAGAACGAGAAAAGACCGGTATCAAGTCGTTAAAGATCGGATACAATTCAGTTTTTGGGTATTATATTGAAGTCAGCAAGTCAAATTTATCTCTTGTACCAGATGATTATATCCGCAAACAAACTACTGTCAATGCAGAGAGATTTATTACCTCTAAACTAAAAGAGCTGGAATCAATAGTTTTAGGTGCAGATGAAAAATCCACACAGTTAGAATATGAAATTTTTTGTGCCATACGCGATGAAATCAGTAAAGATGCTCAAAATCTCATGCAGGCAGCGCGGTCTATAGCCGAGATTGATGTTTACTGTGGTCTTGCTGAAGCAGCTGCACTGAATAGATATACACTTCCTGAAGTTAATGACGGAAGCGAACTTATTATAAAAAATGGAAGGCATCCTGTTGTAGAAAGGCTTCAAACAAATGAGCTATTTGTTCCCAATGATACACAGCTTGATTGTGAAGAGAATCAGCTATTAATAATCACTGGTCCAAATATGGCAGGCAAGTCAACATATCTGCGGCAGGTAGCCTTAATTGTCCTAATGGCGCAAATTGGCAGCTTTGTTCCTGCTGATTCAGCATCGATTGGAATTGTTGATAGAATATTTACCAGAGTAGGAGCTCATGATGAATTATACTCCGGACAGAGTACTTTTATGGTTGAGATGAACGAAACTGCAAATATTCTTAACAATGCAACTGATAAAAGCCTAATAATCCTTGATGAAATAGGCAGGGGCACAAGCACTTACGATGGATTGTCTATAGCATGGGCAGTTGCAGAATACATAAAAAAAATTGGAGCCAAAACGCTCTTTGCTACACACTATCATCATTTAAACGATTTGGCACGCACAACTCCTGGTATAAAGAATTATCGAGTTGCAGTTAGAGAAGATGAAGACCGTATTGTTTGGCTTAGAAAAATCATGCCGGGCGGTACAGATAAAAGCTATGGCATACAAGTAGCAAAACTTGCAGGACTTCCGGATGAAGTTGTAGAAAGAGCTAAAGATGTGTTAATGCAACTTGAAAGCAGCTCAAACGTTAGTAATCTGGTTAATACCGGGAAAATAAACACCAAAACAAAAAATATACAGCTAACGCTTTTTGAATCTGAACAAAATCCTCTTCTACTGGAAATAGAAGAAATGGATGTAAGCGCCATGACTCCAATTGAAGCTCTAACTCATTTGTATGACATACAAAATCGAATTAAACAGAAAAATAATTGAAAATGCAAACTAATTCAGAATCTAAAATTAATATACTTGATGATATAACCGCAAATAAAATAGCTGCTGGTGAAGTTGTTGAACGTCCTGCATCTATTGTCAAAGAATTGATTGAGAATTCACTTGATGCAGGCGCATCAATGATCCAAATTGAAATAGCTGATGGCGGAAAAAAACTAGTGAAAATTACAGATAACGGCTCCGGTATGTCAAGGAGTGATGCATCTGTTGCACTTAAACGATATGCAACTTCCAAAATAAGAACTGCGGAGGATTTATTCTCCATTCATTCCCTGGGATTTAGAGGTGAAGCGCTTCCAAGTATAGCATCTATTTCTCATATGGAGATTTTAACAAGAAGAGAAAATGATGATTATGGCACCTTAGTTGTCAGCAAAGGAGGAGATATTATCAGTATAAGTGACTCAGGTTCACCCGCCGGCACATCTATTACCGTAACAGATTTATTCTTTAATGTCCCTGCAAGACAGAAATTTCTTAAAACAGTACAAACCGAACTGGGTCATATTCTTGATTTAGTTAATAGATATGCTATATCGCATTATGATGTTGATATCACACTTATACACAATGATAGAAATATCTTCCAGTCATCGAAGTCTGAAAACATTGCTGATTCTGTATTAACCGTTTTTGGACGTGATGCCGCAGAAGCAATAATCCCAATTCATGCTGAATCTGTACCTTATAAAATATCAGGATATATCTCAAAACCGTCTTATTCCAAAACAAGCAGATCAGGTCAATTGTTTTTTGTAAATCAAAGATTCGTGCGTAATCGAAATCTTATTCATGCTTTGGACCAAGCGTATAAAGGAATTCTGCCTCAAGGACGATATCCGCTTTTTATAGGATTCATTGAAGTAAATCCCGAAATGGTTGATGTTAACGTTCATCCAACAAAAATTGAAGTGAAATTTGTCAAGGAATGGGAAATTCATAATCTATTGCATACAGCAGTAAAAAATGCACTTTCATCATCCTCAGTTTCACCAGCTGCAGCGGAGGCTTTTCATAAGCCAACAATGCCTCAGGTGCAAAGACCATCATTTATAGGATATAATAATGATACTGGCAAAAACCAATTTGAACAGAAGCAGGATCTAGGTCCATTTAGAGATGCCATTGCTTCAAGGATAGAACAACAGCAAAATGCTAATTTACAACAGATTGAAGATCCTTTTCAATCGAATGAATCCTATCCTGTTTCTGATAAAAATCAAACTGACAATGAAGGGCTTTTATCTGATGCGACTGTGCTCACACAGGCAAGAAACATGTATATCATAGCACAGTCGCCAAAAGGCATATTAATCATAGATCAGCATGTAGCGCATGAAAGAATTCTATATGATCAATTGCTTGCATCAAATAAGGATGTTGTTGTTCAACGACTGGTTGTGCCTTTAACACTTACACTAAATAAGCGTGAATCACTTGTATTAGAAAATAAGCTTGCAGATTTGAAAGCTCTTGGTTTCGAGATTGAACCTTTCGGTAAAGATACATTCATGGTTAGATCAATCCCATCAGTTATTGCCGATAAAAACTACGAACAAATACTCAAAGATACCATAGAAGAGCTTGTTGAGCTTACAGTTACAAGACGTTTGATGATTCATAGAGAAGGAGTTATAACTACCACAGCATGCAAAATGGCTATAAAAGCAGGAGATAAGCTTTCGTTTGAAGAAATGGTGAAACTGATTCAGGAATTGAAAAATACCAGCAACCCATATCTCTGTCCACATGGACGTCCGATTGTGGTATGTGTAACAAATCGTGAACTAGATAAAATGTTTGGGAGGATTTAGTTTAATAATGATTTTTAATAAAAAAGGTAATATATTTATAATAATAACTGCTCTTATATTATTTGTTGTCTCGCTTGCACATGCAAACTACAATCCAAAAATCTTTGTCGAAAAAACAACTGCGGGAACAGCTTATGTTATCATAAATCAAACAAAAGTCATTCATTTCAAAGTGAAAAACGGATCACTTTTACCTGCAGATAGAGCAAATATCGTTGCAGAACGTTTAAAATCATTTGCAGATAAAAACTATAATCCCTGCTTATTCTCTGTTAAATCAACTCAAACGGACTCCAGATTATTTTTTGATGATAAACTTTTATTGATTGTAACAAAAGCAGATGCAAAATCCAACAAAACAACTGCAAACGCTCTTGCATCTGCATGGATTGCTAACCTTAAAAAAGCTTTATCGTTGCCGCCTTTATCTGTTTCACGAAATGATGTATTAATT
>JAPXND010000150.1:0-4363 GCA_033808695.1 Armatimonadota bacterium | reverse complement strand
ACGCCGGCTATAGATTGAATCTAAACGCCGGCGATACATCGGGAGTATATGCGCTTGTACGTCCGAACTCAACAGTTCCGGTAGATGAAACCTTCACCCTGAACATGATAGCAACATCCGAATTCGACAACAAGTCGGATGTGGTAAAAGCTGTTACAACCAGGAAATAATCACTAAACAGCAGTATAAACGCATCAACAGCAGGTGATGGAAACATCGCCTGCTGTTTTTGTATGACGGGTATGTCTTGAAGTTATGTTGAACCGCTGTATGACGAACGGCATGTACGGTGGTGTGGAGGGAGGAAACCATCCCCTGCTATATTCCCCATAGCCAAATCTATATCACTTTGCAGTCTTTATTTGTTCAGCAAAATAGTGTATAATATCATGGTTGTATATACTATATTCATTTGATGTTAAAGGCGATGATACCATGACAAATAAAGCATCAGATTATCTTAATTCTGAATACATCAAATTTGCCCTCTGGTACATATACATCGCAATTGCCGTAATAAGCGCTGGACTGCTTTTACTGCATGCTTTTCAAACATCATTTTCAATAATCTGTTTTACAGTCATCGAAACACACTTGGCTTTCAAGATTCATAATCTATGGCGATATGAACTATCAAAAACACTCAAGCTGTATCGGAATTCATCATTTGAATGAATCCCAACATAGAACAAATCCCACAGGAGGGTGATATAAATGAGCGAAACACAAAAATCAGCATGGAGAACTAAAGTCGGTCTTGCAGAAAAGCTCAAAGGCGGCGTCATTATGGATGTAACCAACGCCGAGCAAGCCAAAATTGCAGAGGAAGCAGGCGCTGTTGCAGTAATGGCGCTTGAACGCGTCCCTGCAGATATCCGCAAAGAGGGTGGAGTTGCAAGAATGGCAAGCCTGAAAATAATAAAAGAGATTATGGATACTGTATCCATTCCCGTAATGGCAAAAGCCAGAATTGGGCATTTTGCCGAAGCGCAAATACTGGAAACGCTTGGGATTGATTTTGTTGATGAAAGCGAAGTCTTAACTCCTGCAGATGAAATGTATCATATAGACAAAAACTCATTCAAGGTGCCATTTGTATGCGGATGCCGTGATTTGGGTGAAGCTCTAAGACGAATTGGTGAAGGCGCTGCAATGATCCGCACCAAAGGCGAAGCCGGCTCCGGCAATATCGTTGAAGCTGTTCGCCACATGCGTACCGTAATGGCAGATATAAGAAAATTATCAAATATGCGCAAAGATGAAATGATGGCATACTCAAAAAACCTTGGCGCACCATACGATCTTGTTGTAGAAACCGCAGAAATAGGCAAACTCCCTGTTCCTAACTTCTCCGCTGGTGGAATTGCCACTCCGGCAGATGCAGCGCTTATGATGCAGTTGGGTGCAGAAGCTGTTTTTGTTGGTTCAGGAATATTTAAGTCGCAAGATCCTGCTGCCCGCGCAAAAGCTATTGTTGATGCAACAACTAACTTTGATAATCCTCAAATTCTGGTTGAACTTAGTATGGATCTTGGTGAAGCCATGCCCGGATTAGATATACGTCAAATAGATGAGAAAGACATGCTCTCAACTCGAGGGTGGTAGGCTGACAATAGCAGCATAGCAAAAAAGATATAATAAATGGCTTGAGGTGGGTTTTCCAACATAGAAGCATTGAGAAAATGAAGCGTTAAGGCAGTGGAAATCCGCCTCAAATAGCTGTGTTTGTCAGAGTTCCATGCGTATCAATAATTAGTGAGAGTGTATAGGTATTTGCATCTGTTGATGGAAACGCCATATTTATCCGTCAGAACAATGTTTTGGCATATGTGTTTAACCCAGAACTCATTGATGACCAAGGAATACGCTGATTCAATAAAATAGAGAACAAAATGAAGTTTGCAAATTGTAATAAACGCATATTGATGTTAATCTTAACTGTTTGTTTTGTATTCCTCTTAAGCATTAACATTGCAATTGCGGAACATGATATCAAAATATTATGGAGAGTCCCAACTAAACCCACTGTATCTATAAATGTTGCAAGAGGCGGACAATTCTTTGGCACAATAGATAAATCCGGTGAAGTAAGGCTGTATAACAATAAAGGCAGTATAGTTTGGAAAGCAGCGCTTGCCGGTGCAACCAATATGCTTATAGCAAAAAATGGACGCAGTGTTTTAGTATATGCAGAGCGTGATCCTAAACACCAGTATGTATATTTCTACAATTCGTCAGGAAAAAAATTATGGCGTCATAAAGTAAAAGGGAGTGTATGGGCTGGAGCTGTCTCCCATGATGGAAACTATGCAGCAATTACAACCGCTAAAGGATATGTCTATCTCTATAGTCCCGACCCTAAAAAATATAGATTTCTAAGATGGTATATAGGCGGTGTGGGTACAAGTATTGATTTCTCTCCTGATGGGAGTAAGTTAATAATAGGTACATGGAAAAAATCATTACTCCTCTCTTATAGCATAAAAGGGAAGCTCCTTTGGAAAAAACAATTAGGCAAAGAAAGTATTTATACTGTAAAAACAAGTTCCGATGGTAAAACAATACTCACTATGCTACCAGCATCAAAAAACAATCACACTATTGAAATAGCTCTATGGAATACTAGCGGTTCGTTATTATGGCGTAATTATGTAAAAGGATTCAATGCAAAATCGCTTGTCTCCTCCTACAGTAAATTTGTTGCTCTTGGATATCAGCGATGGGTTGTTCCCAAAAAATCCATCGCTGAAAGAAGACTTGCTGTATATAATTCAAAAGGTTCTTTATCTTGGGAAAAAGGTGGATTATTCTTCAGTCCTCACCTTGCATCCTTGCCTTCATATGGAAATGATGTTGTTGTAACAGATGGCGTTAAATCAATATACAAAATAAATTCCAAGGGAAAAATACTATCAAGAATAAGCCTTAGAGGGACCATAAGAACTCTTGAAGCTTCTGATGATGGAAGCAAAATATTGATTTACTGTGGGGATGGCTGGTTATATTTGTTAAAAGTATGAAGCAATGATAATCAGTAAAGACGCTGCTGATTATCATTGCTTCTCAAATTCTTGCGCTTATATTATTTCAGGAACTTCATATTCTAACTGTTCTGCACCATTTTCCGGTGTACAAACATACAGCTTTGGCGCTATACCAATTCTCGCCTTATACTCATTAGAAACACGTTTCAAGAAATCATCTACTGCAGAATCATCAACAAGACTTACTGTACATCCGCCAAATCCTGCCCCTGTCATTCTAGAACCATATACGCCTTTAACATTCCAGGCAGCTTCTACCATAACATCTAATTCTCTGCAGCTTACTTCATAAAGATCCCGCAATGAAATATGAGATTCATTCATTAATTTCCCAAAGCCTTCAATATTACCTTGTTTTAAAAGCTTTACACTTTCCAAAACTCTGTCATTTTCATGAACTATATGTTCAGCACGTCTTCTTACTGTAGGAGGCAAATCCATTCCATACTTTCTAAAATCTGCTACGGAAACATCTCTTAAAGCAGTAATGCCAGGCAGCCGTCTTTTAAGCAGAGTAACAGCTTCTTCGCACTGCGCTCTCCTTGTATTGTATTCAGAATCAACAAGCCCTCTTTTTTTCAAAGTATCAGCCACTATAACTTTAATGCCGCTTTGCAGTAATGGTACAGGTTGATAATCAAGAGTTCGGCAGTCTATAAACAGAGCATGATCTTTCTTTCCTAACCTTGAAATAAATTGATCCATTATTCCGCATTTTACTCCGGCAAAATCATTTTCTGCCTTCTGACATAAAACTGCCATCTCTGCTCCAGACATCTCAAACTCAAATATTGCCTGCAAAGCAAACGCAAACGCAACCTCTAATGAGGCAGACGAACTTAATCCCGCTCCCATAGGAACATCACCGTCAATAGTTACATTTACACCTTCTATTGGTATATTTTTCCGCTGAAGCATCCATGCAACGCCTCTTGGATAGTTGCTCCATTTATTGATCCTGTCATGCACTATCTTGTCTAATGAAAAAACCGAAGTGCGGTCTAAATTTGATGAATACAAACAAACAGTTGAATCATTTGATGGCGCCAACGCCACCATTGTTTCATAATTAATTGCTATTGGTAATACATAGCCGTCATTATAATCAGTATGCTCTCCAATCAGGTTAACCCTTCCAGGCGATTTTACCATTGCGGCTGGCGCTACACCATAAAGCTCTATAAATTTATCTACAAGATCTTTTGATCTGTTCTCTATATCTGCCATATATATTCTCCTTGGGGCTAGAGTTTTAAATCGTAAATAATTCAATAGCTATATTATATCAGATAAATAATGCTAAATAGCGGAAATTTAAA
>JAPXND010000149.1:2510-4402 GCA_033808695.1 Armatimonadota bacterium | reverse complement strand
GTATATGTAAGAGCCGAATACCCTCTTGCAATAGAAAGATTGAGTTTTGCTCTTAATCAGGCAAGAGAGTATGGAATGCTTGGTGATAACATATTTGGAAGCGGAAAAAAGTTTTCTCTTGATATTAGAATAGGCGCCGGTGCATTTGTTTGTGGCGAAGAAACCGCTCTTATGGCATCTATTGAAGGACGCAGAGGTGAACCCAGACCACGTCCCCCATTCCCTGCAGTTTCAGGACTTTGGCAGTTACCTACAGTTTTGAACAATGTAGAGACATATGCAAACGTTCCATTGATTATTAGAGAAGGTGCAGATGAATATACGAAAATTGGTACAGAAAAAAGTAAAGGTACCAAGATATTTGCATTAGCAGGGAACATTAACAATACCGGACTTGTGGAAGTGCCGATGGGTACGGATCTTGGAACTATAATTTATGATATCGGCGGCGGAATTCGTGAAGGAAGAAAGTTCAAAGCTGCACAGGCAGGAGGCCCTTCCGGAGGCTGTATTCCAAAAGAATATCTAAACGTTCCTATGGATTACGACTCTTTAATTGAACTTGGAGCAATGATGGGTTCCGGTGGACTAATTATCATGGATGAAAACACCTGCATGGTTGACCTCGCAAGATTCTTCCTTGATTTTATACAAGAAGAATCTTGCGGAAAATGCACACCGTGTAGAGTTGGCACCAAAAGAATGCTTGAAATATTAGACAGAATTGCACATGGAGAAGGAAAAGAAGGTGATATTGATCTTCTGATAAACCTTGGAAAAAGTATCAAAGACTCTGCTCTATGCGGGCTTGGACAGACTGCTCCTAACCCAGTGCTTTCAACATTAAGATACTTCCGCGATGAATATGAAGCGCATATTAGGGATAAAAAATGCCCTGCTTGTGTGTGCAATTCGCTATTTGAAGCGCCGTGTGAACACTCATGTCCTGCAGGAACAAGTGTTCCAAAATATGTATCACTGATTGCTAATCGCAGATACACTGATGCACTAAGAATTGTAAGAGATCACAATCCATTCCCGGCAGTCTGCGGACGTGTATGCAATGCTCCATGTGAGAGCAAATGCAGGCGCAGCCAGGTTGACGAACCATTGTCAATAAGAAATCTCAAGCGATTTGCATCTGACCAGGAATTCAAAGATCATGCTATGCCTCCGGTTAAAACAAGAGATACCAAGAGCGGCAAGAAAGT
Organism: Armatimonadota bacterium; assembly: GCA_033808695.1. Lineage (GTDB taxonomy): Bacteria > Armatimonadota > UBA5829 > DTJY01 > DTJY01 > JAPXND01. Next base: position 3,191 of record JAPXND010000149.1, on the reverse strand, counting down.
TGGAATAATCGGCGGAGGTCCGGCAGGGCTTACAGCAGCATTCCATCTTGCAAGAATGGGTCATAGTCCAACCGTCTTTGAAGCATATCCAGAGGCAGGCGGAATGCTTGTTTGGGGTATACCAGAGTATCGACTTCCCAAGGATATTTTGCGCCAAGAAATTAAAGCTATTGCAGATCTTGGTGTTGAAATAAAAACCAATACAAGAGTTGGAAAAGATATATCATTTGATGAGATAAAAAACAACTATGATGCGGTATTCCTTGCAACAGGTGCAGATAAGAGCTGGACACTTGAGATACCAGGTGAAGAGCTTGAAGGCGTTTATGACTCACTGAAATTCCTGCATGATGTACAAATGGGAAAAACAACTAATGTCGGGGATAGTGTTGCAGTGGTAGGCGGCGGAAATGCAGCTATTGATGCAGCAAGAACAGCTCTTAGACTTGGAGCAAAGAAAGTTACCATTGTATATCGACGGCTAAGAGAAGATATGCCAGCCGACTCGTATGAAATTCACGAAGCGGAGCTTGAAGGTGTAGATATAAAATATCTTATAGCGCCTGTTGAGATCATAGGTGAAAATGGAAAAGTAAAAGCGGCTGCCCTTCTCTCCCTTTACAACAAAAAAACCCGCAACCTTACCATAAAAAATGCTTTTGGTGATGTGCGGGTTCGTGC
>JAPXND010000149.1:0-2500 GCA_033808695.1 Armatimonadota bacterium | reverse complement strand
CCAAAAGCAATAGAGAATGATTTCATAGAAATCCCTGTTGATTCAGTTATCTCAGCAATTTCACAAGAGCCTGATTTGTCCTATCTTGGCAGCGATATTGAGACAAAGCGCAATAAGATTTGTGCAGACCACCGATTAGGCAAAACATCAGTTGATGGTGTATATGCAGGAGGCGATGTAGTAACGGGACCTGCTACTGTTATAGAAGCTATCGGTGCAGGTTTGAAAGCTGCTCAAGGGATAGATATTTATCTTGGAGGAAATGGAGCTATACCATCAGACATAGAGGATATAGCAATACCTGCCCCATCTGATGATATAGATGACATAGTAGAAACACCTCGTATGAGGATGAAACAACTTGCAATAGAGGACCGTATCGGTAATTGCGAAGTCGAGTTAGGCTTTACTTGTGAAGAAGCATTGGCAGAAGCATGCAGATGCCTTCGCTGCGATGCTGGTAACTAGGGAGTGAGGATTAAATGGAAACAATAAACTTAACTATTGATTCAATATCGGTAGCAGTTCCCAAAGGAAGCACCATATTAGATGCAGCTAAAACTGCGGGCATAAACATTCCTACTCTCTGCTATTTAGAGAATGTTCAGGCAATAGGTGCATGCCGTGTATGTTTGGTTGAAGTAGAAGGAGCTCGCGGATTAGTTGCATCATGCGTATATCCTGCTGCAGAAGGGATGGTTGTTAAAACCAATACACAGCGAGTAAGATCTGCCAGAAAAGCAGTAGTTGAATTGATGCTGTCATCGCATAGACAGGAATGTACCACATGCGGCAGAAGTCTAAATTGTGAGCTTCAGGCAATAGCAAAGCAGCTTGGCATTCAGGAATCAAGATATAAAGGAGTAATGCCAAAACAAATAACAGATACCAGCACGGCAAGTATTGTAAGGGATAGCAGCAAATGCATACTATGCCGCAGATGTGTAACTGTATGCCAGAACGTTCAGGGCGTAGGTGCTTTATTTCCAGTTGACAGAGGATTTGATTCTGCAATAGTTCCTGCGCTTGAAAAAAATCTTGATGAAGTAGCATGTGTGCTTTGCGGTCAATGTATATCAGTATGCCCTGTGGGAGCATTGCAGGAGAAGGATGCAACTGCAGATGTTTGGGCAGCTCTTGCCGATCCTGCAAAGCATGTAGTTGTTCAAACCGCACCAGCTGTTCGTGTTGCATTAGGTGAAGAATTTGGCATGGAGCCAGGAACGAGAGTAACTGGGAGAATGGTTACAGCTCTCAAAGCTATGGGATTCGATAAAGTGTTTGACACTGACTTTACCGCTGACCTGACAATTATGGAAGAAGGAAACGAGTTTTTGAATCGTCTTACAGCAGGCGGAACTCTTCCTATGATAACATCATGTTCGCCGGGATGGATAAAGTTCATCGAGCATTTTTACCCAGACTTGCTGCCTCATCTATCTACATGTAAGAGTCCGCAGCAAATGTTTGGAGCAATGGCAAAAACATACTATGCAGAAAAAGCAGGAATAGAACCAAAAAATATATATGTAGTATCTGTAATGCCATGTACGGCCAAGAAATTCGAAGCCAGAAGAGAGGAAATGTCTTCTATCCCGGGAATAGCTGATGTAGATGCTGTATTGACAACAAGAGAGTTAGGCAAAATGATTAGAGAGATTGGAATTGATTTTGCCAATCTGCCGGATGGACAATACGATGAACCATTGGGAATTTCAACAGGAGCAGCAGTAATATTCGGCGCCACTGGTGGAGTTATGGAAGCAGCGCTTCGGACAGTTTATGAAGTTGTTACGGGTTCTACCTTCCCAAGCCTTGATTTTGTTGATGTAAGGGGCCTTGAAGGTATAAAAGAGGCAGTAGTTAAGGTTGGTGACATAGATGTAAAAGTTGCTATAGCAAATGGTTTAAGCAATGCACGTAAATTGATGGAGAAGATTAGAACTGGAGAAGCGGATTATCACTTCATCGAGATAATGTGTTGTCCTGGTGGATGCATTGGCGGCGGCGGACAGCCAATTCCAACAACCGATGAAATTCGCAAAGCGCGAATGAAGGCAATTTATGATGAGGATAGTGCGATGCCAATAAGGAAGTCTCATGAAAATCCTGCAGTTATAACCCTATACAAAGAGTATTTAGGCAAACCGTTAGGGCACAGATCTCATGAGCTATTACATACTCATTACACGCCGAGGGATAAATACCCGGAAACTGAAGAATCGATTAAAGTTAAAGTAGAATAATCTGATATATCTGGTGATGCTTTTAACCCAGATTATAAGTGGGAGGTAGAATAATTGGATACCGTAAAATGTCCAAACTGCGGATGTGATGAAATAACCAGTTGTATAGATGTAATAAAGAAATATACAAGAGAACGAGGTAATTTAATTCCACTGCTGCATGAACTGCAGGATGTATTTGGATATCTGAGTTCAGAAGCAATGGAAGAAACAGGCATATGGTTAAACATTCCTCTTAGTGATGTGTATGGAAC
>JAPXND010000148.1:0-4438 GCA_033808695.1 Armatimonadota bacterium | reverse complement strand
ATAACTGGCGTTCCGCTTCCCAATATCTCAATTCTTTTATTGACCTATTGTAACTTTTGTTTGTTTAATGTACATTTTATTACAATATTAAACTTGACCCAATTATTTATATTTGCTAAACTGTAAATACTGATATTTAAAAACGAAGCCCTTTCAGGGTTATATATGCAGGAGATGTCTTATGGCAGATGATATTTGCAAAAAAGATAAAATAAATTGTGATACGGAAAACGCTGAGCCGGGATGGCGCGATCTTGCTGTAGGTGGAGTTATAACAAAAAGCGGCAGTTCCAGGGATTATATAACCGGCGGATGGCGTGCAGAACGTCCGGTGTGGGATTCTGAAAAGTGCATTCAGTGTCTAATATGCTGGATATATTGCCCCGACAGCGCAATAAAGCTGAATGAAGAAGGCAAAGTTATTGGTGTTGATTATGACCACTGCAAGGGTTGTGGTATCTGTGCACAGGAATGTCCACCAAAAGCTAAAGCATATACAATGGTATCGGAATCTGAATTCCGCAATAAGTAAATAGTTGAAAGATAATTACATCATTTTAAGTCATATCTGTTGCAATTATTGCAAAGATATGACTTTTTTCATTAATGACTAAAATCACTGAATTAAGGAATTAATAAGGTATGCCGAATATACTGCAAGCTTTATCGCAGGAATTTTGTGAGATAAGATTAGTCCATTGGCTCCTTTTTTCTATGGAGCCGCAATGGCGCTTATTTCACTTGCAATAATGGGAATATCGTTCCGCGGTAAATTTACTTGTAGCGATAGGTTATCCGTCCGCGTGTAAGATCATACGGAGATAATTCTACCTGAACTTTATCTCCAGGCAAAATTCTAATAAAATGCATTCGCATTTTGCCGGAAACATGCGCAAGCACCTCAAGATCGTTTTCAAGAGTTACTCTAAAAACTGCATTGGGAAGCGCTTCCTGCACAACACCTTCTACGCGTATGCTTTCTTCTTTTGACATGTATTGACGGTACCTCCAAGACTTTAAAATTAATAAATTATATTTTATTGATTCAGTGATAACTATAACATAAATAACACATTTCTACAAATAAACAATAATTTTTTAAATATACAAGGTTTTTATTGAGTGTTAAGTGAATATACAAACAATAAAAATGCAGAATTAAAAGGTGAACAATGAGCGATTTATTCTATTTGAATGCAAAATCTATGCTGCCGTCACAGATGATAGAGATATTATCTGCTGAAAATACAGATTTAGATGAATATCTGGGAACTGAAATATATGCAAACAACAATAAGGAGTATATAGCCATACAGAAAGAGCGGATGATTCAAACTCTTGCTTTGCATCAAAACAGCGTTGGTGATATTCCTGTATACCTGCTTAGAGCTCCTGGCCGATTAAACGCATTCCTCGAATATTTGGATATGTGTGCGGGAGATCATATGTCTACAACAATTGATGGCGATATTCCTGTAGCTGTAAGTATTCGTGATGATGGCAAGGTTGTTTGCAGAAATGACAATTTACTTTTTGCTGAAGGCAGGTTTGATATTGAAACTGAGTTTAATCTATTTAAAAACTCTCCATGGGATGAATCAAAGCTGCCGGATACATGGGATAACCGAACGAGACTTCATCCATATTATGGGCACAAAGCCGGCGAATGGCTTAACTATGTTAGATGCTCATTTCTCAGAACAAAATGGGAATTCCCAGATCTGAAGCTGTTAGGTGCAAATATGACATTTGGTCCTGCATCGGCGCCATTTCGTGCAGGAACAAGCTCATCATCGGCAATTGTAGTTTTGTCATTTCTTGCCATGTATCTTGCCAATCATGATTTACTTCCTAAGTGGAGCATGTCGGATGTTTGCAGGCTGTTAGGTGAAGCTGAATGGTATGTAGGCACTCATGGCGGGGCAAATGATCAAACTACTATTCTCAGAAATTGCCCTAATGGCGTGCTGTATAACAGACATTCGGCTCCTATATTAGATTCAGACATACTGCCATGCATTGAAGGCGTAAAGGTTGTTCTTGTTGATTCATTGTGGGAGGCAAATAAGGCGCTTGGCGCAAATCATATATTCAATCTGCGTAAAGGATGGATGGATCTTGCCGATGATTTGATGAAGCATATACTAAATACAGTTAAGGGATATATAAATTCAGTTGGTGTGGAGGCTGAAAATAAACCCGGCTGGCTTCCTGATCTTATCAACTCTGCCATGTGCATTTCGCCTTGCAAATACCCAGCCATACTTGAATCCAAAATTGATGTATGGAAGCCTATATTCAAAAACTACAATAAGCTCGGAAGCTTGTCAGAAGATATCCTTGGCGTATCATCTGAGGTAATAGAGGAGCTTATCTGCCTTCTGCCTGAAGAGATAAGCGCTGATGATGCAGGAAAATTATTGGGGAAAACAAACAGCGATATGGAACGCGATTACACCCTTCCATACGAGTCTGAAGGCGGATATAGGGTAAGAAATGCTGCCATATTCTTTTTTAAGGAGAATCGTATTGGAAGAAGGCTTGAGCATTTATTTATAGAAGCGGATAAACGGCTCAGCTCGAGTGAAATAGCTATCGACTCAGATGAGTATGACTTTTACAGATTGGAAGTTGGACAAATTCTTGACGAGCTGCAAAAAACCATACGGGATGATTTTCAGGTAAGCAATAATCAATTAGACCTTCTGCTTAACATCTCTAAAAGCGGACCAGGATATTTGGGTGGAAAACTGACTGGAGCAGGAAGCGGCGGTTGTGTTTCTATAATGATTCGTGATGGGTATGAGGATGCGTTCTGTGAGTATATAGACGAAAACTACTATAGGCAAGTCAATAATTTCGATGAATATAGAAAAACGCTTGATGATCTTGCAAAAGATAATGCAGAGAACTCATCTGAATGGATGATGGCAAAGGAAATGAAACAGAACCTTGAGAACGCACTTGGCGGCTATTGCAATTATCGCAGGGCTGTAACATTCAGTAGAGGAGCATGTGCCATTGAGCTTGAAAATTTTGCGTAAATGGCAGAATGCTCCATAAAAGAAAGGCGCAGCCCCACCTAAAAAGTGATTGATGCATAATAGGTTAAAATATAGCTAATGTCAGTATAATGCTGCAAGATCTAATAAACACATTCCTTCACGGCATCGGAAAATGCCTGGATGTTGACAGGATCTCCAAAGAAGAAATGATCACTTGGACTGCATATGTATCCGCCATTTGGACAGCAAGCATGAAGCTCTTTTACCATAGCATTAATTATCTCCGGCGTACCTTTTTCAAATCCTTTATTCTGGTCAAACCCTCCAATAAAGAAAAGCTTATCACCAATAAGTTCATTCGCTTTTGCCAAATCTGCATCCGCTCCCATGTCCGGAGGTGTCATAGTCTCCAGCCCATCTGAACCGTTTGCTGCAACCAGATCAAGCACCTTCATAAGTCCACCGCATAAATGATATACAACCTTATATCCGCCTTTATGTAGAGCATCTACCTGCTGTTTATCATATGGCAAACAGAACTCTTCATGCATCTTTGGGCTTATTACAGTGTTCGATCCTGCTCCACCGCCAAGCTCTATCAAATCAAATGGGACCTCGCCATACATCATTTCAATTGTTTTGAGCTGCTTATCCACCAACGATTGTTCTACATAATGCACCCATTCAGGATCATCTATTGCCCACATAATAGCCGTTTGAGTTCCTGTAAGGCATGTAAAGCTTTGCCAAGCGCCCATTTGACCATAGCACCATATAATACCTCTAACTATCCCTCTGCTGCCTACTTTGGAAACATCATTTTTGACCTGTGTGCCATCAACGCCTATCGGCACCGGATAGTATTTGTTAAAAATCTCAAAATCTTCTTTTGTTTTAATAAGATGCTCAGTTTCCCACGGGGTAAATTGATTAAATGCCCCGGCATAATGAAGCTTTCCGCCTGGTGTTGTAATAGTTGCTTCCCAGCTGGATACTCCGTTAATATCTGTACCAAGGTCTTTTCTGTCAACCTGCCAATTGGCAAGGTCGCGTTCATCATATTTCCAGTTAGGACCGGAGTATATAACCATATCCATATCAAATTGCTCATATGCCTGATATTGATCACATCCATTAAGATATGTATTAAGATAATAAGGCATCCAGGAATGCACCTGACCCGGAAGTCTATCGGGTTTTGCATTGTTAATTGCAGTAAGTAGTCGTTCGCGTGATGTCATCTAATCCTCCAAAGGTGTAATAGATATATGATATGATAAATAGTATATCATGAAAATAAAGTTGCAACAATTATTTTTTACCTATTGACATTGTACATTAAACAAACAAAAGTTACAATAGGTCAATAAAAGAATTGAGATATTGGGAAGCGGAACGCCAGTTATGAACCAAAAGAGGTGCATTGTTAGACC
>JAPXND010000147.1:0-4444 GCA_033808695.1 Armatimonadota bacterium | reverse complement strand
ACTATAATTAATAATAATGGTACAGTGCTTGCTGACAGCTTAAGTGATACGAGCAAGATGGAGAATCATTCAGATAGAAGAGAAATTGTAGATGCTCTATCTAAAGGAACAGGCTATGATATAAGACTAAGTGATACGCTTAAAACTAACATGCTGTATGCTGCAGTGAGATTTGGATCGGAAGCTTATAATAATATTGGAGTAGCAAGAATATCCGAAGATCTTGCAATAATAAAGGATGCAAAAGATACTTTGCATCAGGTTTTTTTAATTGCCGGTCTATTCTCATTGTTGATAGCATTAATCATAAGCTTCATTCTTTCAAAAAACATTGTAAACCCTATACAAGAAATGAGCAGAATTGCCGAGAAGTATGCAAGAGGTGAGCTTACACACAAACTTGGAATACGAAACATTCCCGGCGATGAGATAGATAATTTAGCAAATGCTCTTAATACAATGTCTCTGGAATTACATCATAATATGCAGGAGCTGTCATCAGAAAAGAGCAAACTGCAGTCAATTCTTGATAAAACAGATGATGGATTGCTTGTTGTAGATAATGAGTCTAAAATCCGCATGGCTAATCCCGCTGCTTCAAGGATTTTGGGCACAGGCAATCGCAACATAAATGGAATGACTATTATAGAGTGCACTTTAAGCATCGATCTGGCTGAGATGGTAGAAAGAGTATTTCGCACCAAGCAGCCTGCATCTCTTGAAGTCCAGCTTCTTAATCCCCCACAGGTATATTTAAATGTGTATACAGCAGCCATTGAGCTTCCTGAAGGGATTACAGGTGCAATAGTAGTTATGCATGATATAACAGAATCAAAAGTGATGGATTCCATACGACGTGATTTTGTAGCAAATGTAAGCCATGAGCTCCGCACACCGTTAGCTTCTATAAGAGCAATGGCAGAGACTATTTCGCTAAGAGGAAGAAAGAATCCAGCAATGACTGAGGAGTTTGCTTCAAAGATTATCAATGAGGCTGACAGGCTTGTTGCAATATCCGATGATCTGCTTGATCTGTCAAAAATTGAAGCCGGCAGACGATCAACAGGAGCAGAGATATTTCCGTTGACCGAAATAGTTGAGTCTGTCCAATCTCAACTAAGCCAAAAAGCATCATCGAAATCTATTGAAATAAATGTTGATGTAAGCAATGATATTAGGGTTCGGGCAGATAAAGATTCTGTTCATCAAATTCTTACAAATCTCATTGACAATGCCATAAAGTATACACCAGTTGGAGGGAAAATCCTTATTTCTGCATTGTATGATGAAAATGTAGTTAAGGTCAGCATAGCAGATACCGGCGTTGGTATACCTCAATCAGACCTTCCGCGCATCTTTGAACGATTCTATCGTGTAGATAAAGCACGCTCAAGGGAATCGGGCGGTACCGGATTAGGACTTTCTATAGTCAAGCATCTGGTAGAAGGACATGGTGGAACAATCACAGTCAACTCCATTTTGAATAGAGGAAGCGTTTTTACGTTTACTCTCACCCCCGGTGATTTATCAAACACATAACATAAAGAACATTCACAGCGCTCCTTTAGTTTTATTAAATTCGACATGACCATACACCGCATAGTAAAATATCATTGGTCACGAATTTGTATGATACAACGGAGATGTTATGAATTTAGATGCATTATTAAAGAAATCACTAATTGCCGGTGATCTTTCTTTTGATGAAATAGTTTACCTTCTTTCACTAACAAGCCCAGATGACATTAAACAGTTGACTGAAATCGCAGATATGGTAAGACATAATTTTGTGGGAGATGGCATTCACATTCGCGGCCTGGTTGAATTCTCCAACATATGTGCACGAAGCTGTGTTTACTGTGGTATAAGATGCGAAAATTCAAATATCCATAGATTCCATAGATATAGAATGCCAATAAATGAAATAATTGAAACAGCTGAGAAAATTGCTGATGAGGGTGTAAAAACTGTTGTTCTTCAATCAGGGGAGGATCCATGGTATACATCAGAAAAGATTGCACAGATTGTATATGGCATTAAGGCAAACACACACTGTGCAATAACTCTATCCGTTGGAGAACGCACATATGACGAATATAAGGTTATGAAAGAAGCAGGAGCAGATAGATATCTGTTAAGACATGAAACTGCTAATCCTGATTTATATAAAAGACTCCATCCCGGAATGGAATTCGCAAGCCGTAAAAAGTGCCTGGAGGATTTGAAAGAGCTTGGATATCAGGTAGGCGCCGGATGCATGGTAGGCTTACCCGGGCAGACAATTGAAGACATGGCTAAGGATGTTCTGTTTGTTAGAGACATAGATGCAGATATGGTAGGTGTAGGTCCCTTTATCCCACATCCTAATACTCCTCTTGGCAATGAATCCTGCGGAACTATGGAAATGACTTTAAAAATGCTGGCTCTTATAAGGATAACTACTAGAAACTCTCATTTGCCGGCAACCACTGCAATAGGAACAATCAATGCAGATGGACGAATTAAGGCATTAAGAGCAGGTGCCAATGTATTAATGCCTAACTATACTCCCTTGAAATACAGAGATGATTATGAGATATATCCAAACAAGAAGTTCATCACCAAGGATCCTGAGCAGGTGGACAAGGATTTTGAAGTTCAGCTAAAAGCAATCGGCAGGAAAATAGCAGTCGACTATGGTCATTCATATAAATTACCTTAACATGGAGTAAATTTAAGTTATGATAGTAAAAGCGAAGAGTTTTGATATAAATGCAAATGATATGAAGAATATTGCAGTCACCTTATCCAAGCTTGATGAGCAGAAATTTGCAAGTAGACTTGCTGAGAAAGACCCCACACTTTGGAACCAGGATGATGCAGGCATAAAGGCAATAAGCAACCGTCTTGGCTGGGTGGATATTATTGATGAAATGCGTGGAAGGGTTTCAGATATTAATGATTTTGTTGACGCATTAATAAGAGACGGGTTTAAGGATGCAGTGCTGATGGGGATGGGTGGCAGCAGTCTAAGTCCTGAGGTGTCCAGATTGACTTTTGGTATTAAGCCTAGATATCTTAATTTGCATGTGCTTGATACAACAGATCCAACTACGATTTCAAATATCGAGAAATCAATTGATTTTGAGAAAACGCTGTTCATAGCTGCAACAAAATCCGGCGCAACTATAGAGACAATATCAGCCTGCAAATATTTCTTCAACAAGATAAAAAAATCAAATCCTGGAAATAATTTCATAGCAATAACAGATCCGGATACTCCGCTTGTTATTGAAGCTGAGAGGAATAATTTTCGCAGGATATTTCTTAACTTTCCTACTATAGGTGGAAGATATTCAGCGCTTACATACTTTGGCTTGATTCCTGCAGCCATTATTGGCGCTGATATCAGCCGCATTTTAGACAGCGCTGATAGTATGAGCATCAATCCTGCTGCCAAATCATCAGAGCATGAAGGCATTATCATCGGAGCTGCGATTGCAGAACTTGCAGGCGCCGGCAGAGACAAACTAACATTTGTTGCATCACCGGAAATTGCATCATTTGGTTTGTGGGTAGAACAGTTAATAGCAGAGAGTACCGGCAAGAATGGCAAAGGAATCGTCCCTGTGGAGGGCGAAGATATAAGCATTCCATATAAATTCAATGATGACCGTCAGTTTGTATATCTGCGGCTGAAAAATGGCAGCAATACCGCAACAGACAGCTTTGCTGCTAAAACTGCACATCCCATAATAACCATAAATCTTGATGATATTTACGATATAGGCAGAGAGTATCTCAGGTGGATGTCGGCAACAGCCGTCATGTGCTCAATTATGGGTGTTAATGCATTCGATGAGTTGGATGTAACGGGAAGCAAGAACAATACTAAGAAGCTCATAAAGATTTTCAACGAAACAGGAGAGCTTCCTGCAAGCAAGCCGATATTTTCAGACAATGAGATTTCTATATATGGAAAAACACTAAACAATGAAAGTTTGGGTTTATGCTTAAAAAGCTTTCTGGACATTCATAAAAATGGAGATTATTTTGCCATAATGGCATTTCTCCCCTACTCTGCCGAAACATATGAGATTCTGCAGGAAATCAGATCAACTATAAGCAATAGACACCATTCGGCAAGCACACTTGGATATGGTCCAAGATTCCTTCACTCTACAGGGCAGCTGCATAAAGGCGGACCTAATAAGGGAGTTTTCATTCAATTCACTGCAGATGACAGTGTAGATATGATGATTCCGGGCACTAGCTATGGATTCAGTATATTAAAGCAAGCCCAATCAGACGGAGATATTATGGCGCTTGACAATAAAGACAGAAGATATATCCGCATACACCTCGGGCATGATATCAATGGCGGTCTTACAAAACTGCTTGAATTAATCAGGAGTATGTAGATTCATGACTATCATTTAATAAAATGGAAGAACGGGATGAATGC
>JAPXND010000146.1:0-4662 GCA_033808695.1 Armatimonadota bacterium | reverse complement strand
GTATTATACAGCGACCGAAGTTTTAGATTGATGTCGCGGTAGTCTGCCTTCTGCCATTCCATGATTTGTTTTTGCTGGTAGAGTTTGTCTACCCGCGTCCGTTCAGCTTTCATCAGATCGGATACAATCTGGTCTATATCCATGCCCGAGACCAAACCGCCTATTCGCATGGGACTGTATGACATCTTTTTTCACCTCCCCTATGGTTTTATATAATCAAACCTACACCTTCTCATCAACTATCAACCCTGCCTGCTTCCAAAGACCTGCAATAAGGTCCAAGAATTTTTCCGGTGGGATTTCGGATATAAGCTCATGGCTTACTCTGTCGACTATCCTGACCATAACCCTTTTGGTTTCATCGTGTATTTTAAACTCCAGGCGGGTAGGCGTAAGCTCTGTCGGAATACTCTTTAAGCTGTCAATGATCAGGTCAGAATCCTCTTTGCTCAAAGCCATTTTAAAGTCTTTTACCGTTGGGTTTGCCTCTCCTGCAGCAGCAGAACCGATAGCATTTTCTACGGAATTCCCCTGAGATTTGCCGATAGGATGTACATCCATATGACCGGAAAAAGATGAATCTATCCTCAAATCATACCACCCCGCATATCATGCAGCCCGGCGGAAATCCGCCGGGCATGCCAAATCATAAATAAAAGCTGAAGCTTAACCTAAAAGCTTAAGCACAGTCTGGGGCGCCATATTGGCCTGAGCCAGCATAGCAGTTGCAGCCTGAGTCAAGATGTTCTGCTTGGTGAATTCCATCATTTCCTTGGCCATATCTACATCGCGCACACGGGATTCTGCTGCGGAAAGGTTCTCTGCAGATGCGTCCAGATTGTTGATGGTGTGTTCCAGTCGGTTCTGAACTGCACCCAGCTTAGCACGCTCGGATGAAACCTGCCCTAAAGCTTTATCTAGCACAGTTATAGCACTTGCTGCATCTTTATGTGTTGCAACGCTTAACGCATATTCGGAAGCTACATTGTTTGTCCCGTCAGTAACCGCCTTTGTTAAGGCAAAACCTTCGGTAGCTTCTTTTGAAGATATGCCCAGCTTGGATGCCCTCATATCATTTATATCAAGTACCATAGCCTGATTTTCATTTGCACCTACTTGGAATGCAAGAGATTTATCCTCTACGGCAACTGTCACTTCTTCCTGTTTCGTATCAAGGGCTTTTGTAAATGCGACTTCAGTAGCATTATTTGCGGTTATTTTAAAGCTGATGCCGTGGTTGTTATATTCATAGGCATCTGTTCCGTCATAATCTATCGTATCCTCAGCCAATGCATTGCCTTCGGCGTCTTTTATGGTTACTACTAATTTCCCGCCCGTTGTACTCCAAGCTGCTGTAACCGTTCGTGCATCTTTATATGCACCGGCTGCTGTAGAATCTACAGCAAAGCCCTCAACCGCAGCACGGGTATCTCCCTCGCTAGCTACTGCGTTTATCGTAAAATCATTAACCGTAGATTTTTCTCCAGCTGTAATGTCGTCTTCAGAAATCGTAAGTTCAACTTTATCTCCGACGTTCATTTTCTGGTAATCGGCGCCGGATATTTCGAAGCTTATGCCGTGGGAATTATACACGAAGTTTCCGTTTTCATTTACCTTGATTTTATCATCGATAGATAACTGCTCGGTTGCACCAGTGTCGGAAGTTATCAATACTTGCAGCTGATCGCTATCAATTTTTTGTATAGTTACTTTCCCGCCACCGGCTAGGTCGGCTGTTGGGCTCCATGCTGCATGAGTGTTATCTATCGTAATCTTATTTTCTTTGAAAGCCGGCTGTATACCGGTTCCTGTAAAACTTATTCCCTCACCGAAATGCAGATCTGCAGCAGTCATGCTTGTAAGAACTGATTCAAAAGATGTATACTCGCTTGCAGCCGCCCTGTCGCCATTTAACAGTTTCATAGTGTTAAATTCTGTTGTATTGCCTATCCTGTTAATTTCGGAAGTCAGCTGATTGATTTCTTTTTGTATTTCGTCCCTATCAGCTTCAACGTTGGTATCATTAGCCGCTTGTGTGGCAAGCTCTCTCATCCTCTGCAAAATTGCATGTGTTTCAGTCAATGCACCTTCTGCAGTCTGAATGAGGGAAATACCGTCCTGAGCGTTCTTTGATGCCATGTTAAGACCGCGAATCTGTGCTCTCATCTTTTCAGAGATGGCAAGCCCTGCGGCGTCGTCACCGGCACGGTTTATTCTGTAGCCTGATGACAGTTTCTCAAGTGATTTTTGAGTGTTGGTGTTGTTGATTGAAAGCTGGCGGTGAGTGTTCAGCGCCATAATGTTGTTATTAATTCTCATTAATTATTCCTCCCTGATTATTTTTATTTTCCCGCATCCCTGCGGGCAATTTTTTTCGACCGGCCGGATCGAAAATTGTCTATTCACTCTTATTATCGGTATCCGGATGAAAAAATTAATCTTGAAATTCCGCTGTTATTTCGGTTTTTATTCGTTTTTATAGTTCAAGCTCTTTATTAATGGTCAATTTAACATCTTATTGCTCTTTCTCTCTTAATTGCTTTACAGGTATTAAAAGCCTTTATGTGCAATTGCAGCAAGTTCTCCGAGATTTATCTCCGGATACATTTCTTTTACAATCTTGTCGATTAATTCTGCTTCATCATTTTTATTCATAATGGTATACAATCGGTATATCAGCATATAATTGTCAATATCTGTTTTATCTAAATTAAGCGCGTTTGAGGCCATGACTAACGCATCATCATTCATTCCTTTTTCCATTGCCTTTTGCGCAAGATATCTGTAAACTTCCGCATTCTGGCAATTCCGTTCTGCAGCTATGATGTAAGATTGAACCGCCGGTTCTTCAAAACCATAATCTTGCATCATTTTGCCATATCTTGCATAATCGTCTCTTCCAAAATCAATGTTATAAATGTTTAATACATCATTGAACAACTCAAATTCATTTATTTTTAACAAGAAACTCAGCAATTGAAAAAATGATTCTCTTATGTCGTCAAGTCTTGCTCTCATATCGCCGATTAAGCTTAAAAATAGTTTTTTATCCGCTGAATCTTCAAGTTCCCACAATATGTCTTTTGCGCGATCAAGATTTTTTAGTATTATATAACATAAGGATGTGTAATAAACCGACATATTTCTTGATTTGCCGAATTCTGCTTCAAAGCATTTTAAGGCATCTTCATATTTTTTTAGGCCCATATATGCAATGCCCTTTAAATTATTTAATCCTCCAATGTCAACATTAATTTCTTCAAGATATTGCAATGCTGTATCAAATTCTCCAATATCCAAGTATAGCTGAGCCAATATAGCAAAATTTGCCGGATTTGCTTTTTCTACATACTTGTCAAAAAATTCTCTTACAGTTTCAGGTGTCTCATTTTTTACAAATATCTCAAAAAGTTTCCTGAAGACCTGTCCATATCCGGGTTTTGCTATAAGCAACTTGGTGTATTCTTGTACAGCATCATGCAGTTGGCCCAATTTTTCATAGCAAAAAGCAATCATATATCTTGCTTTATAACTTCCTGTGCCTGCTGTGGTATTTGCCATTCCGTTATACTCACCTATTGACAGGCACTCTGTGAACATTTCAACAGCTTTTTGATACCGCTTTTGCTCAATGTATATGTTCCCCTCAAGGAATCTGAAATCCGGCACTTGCGGATATCTTGCTGCAGCATAATTTATAAGGCTTAGCGCTTGTTCATATTCTTTTAACGCAGAATGTGCAGATATTAGATACATCAATGTTCTTATCATTAAAGGCGGATTATTGTTTAAAGCTTTTTGGGCAATCATTAAATGTTTTATTGCTTTTCTATACTCACCTGCATTGAAATATTCCACCCCCAGATTGACATGCTGGAACATGTCATTAGGATGTTCTAAAAGATAATCTGAAATCATTTTTATATATCGCTGCGTCTTATTCTTTTCAATTCTTATTTCGCTTAAGTAGCCATAGTGCAAGATTGTTATATCTGCTTTTTTATATATCGGCTCCCTGTCATCTGCCACATTTTTTAAATTTTCATGAATAGGATATATGTATTTCAGATTTCCATTATTTCTAAATAACTTAAAATTATAGTGAATCTGTGCAAAATCGTCTGAAACATTACTTCCCCCATAGTTTACAAATTTGAATGTATAAGCTTCTACGGTGTCATCATTTAGCAAAGGCAGGATTTTTGCAACATCTTCTTTTTTAACTTCCTCATCCGCATCCATGAACAATATCCAATCAGATTTGGCATGTTCTATAGCAGTATTTCGCGCTTTGCTAAAATCATCCTGCCACTTTTCATGTATCACTCTTGCGCCAAGGCTTTCAGCTATCTCCACCGTCCTATCCTTTGAACCTGTATCCACCACCACAATCTCATCCACTATATCTTTAACACTATTTATACATCGTGAAATATTCTTCTCTTCATCCTTTGTAATGATGCAGAGTGAGAGGGTGGAAGGTTTTAGTTCGCTGTTTAATAAAGCCAACTGTTTCTTAATATCTGTATTTTCATTCATATACGCTATCTCCCTAAATAATTATTTAAGAGTTTATCAAACTACTTATTTGCTTCAACAATATTATATAAGTATTCTTCCCATTTCTTCGCTATAATTTTTGCATCAAAATCCAGTGCTGTC
>JAPXND010000145.1:0-4847 GCA_033808695.1 Armatimonadota bacterium | reverse complement strand
CTTTTCCCGCTCTTTTCCCTCCTTCATTGTGTAACCTATCTTTGTTTAATGTACACCTGGTGCAGCATTGGATATTGACAGGCAGCGAAATTTCTGATATACTTCACTATGTTGTTATAAGGAAATAGCCAAGGGCGAATAGCTCAGTTGGGAGAGCGCATCCCTTACAAGGATGATGTCACAGGTTCGAGCCCTGTTTCGCCCACCAAATATATTTCAAGAACAATCACCAACACGGGGGTGTAGCTCAGTCGGTTGAGAGCGCCTGCCTGTCACGCAGGAGGCCGCGGGTTCGAGTCCCGTCATCCCCGCCATCCACTCTTACGCCGGGATAGCTCAGTTGGTAGAGCAGTGGACTGAAAATCCACGTGTCCGCAGTTCAATTCTGCGTCCCGGCACCATTTTGGTAGAAAATCGATTTGGTTATAACGAGCCGACGTAGCTCAGCTGGTAGAGCAGCGCATTCGTAATGCGCCGGTCGTCCGTTCGAATCGGATCGTCGGCTCCAATCACTCCCATAATGGGAGTTTTTTTGTATCTTCCAAATAGCTGATAGACAAAATATTTGGATTATTTGCCAATATTCTGTATACTATATGTAAGAAAAAATTAAAAATCTGATTAATGTACGGAGGTTGCCACCTTGAGAGTTCCGATGGCAGATATAAAGGCGCAACATGATTCTATAAAGAATGAAATAAACTCATCTGTAGCAGAAGTATTGGATAAATGTGTATTCATTCTTGGTGATAATGTTAAGGGAATTGAATCAGAAATTGCGGAGTATTCCGGAGCTGAATATGGAGTGGGTGTTGCCTCAGGTACAGATGCAATAGCGCTTTCACTTAGGGCTGTAGATATACAACCCGGAGATGAAGTTATAACCACGCCATTCACTTTTGTAGCAACTACAGAAGTAATATCACTTCTTGGTGCAATACCTGTGTATGCTGATATTGACCCGTTAACATTTAATTTAAATCCCAACAAGATAGAAGAGAAAATCACCTCAAAGACAAAGGCAATACTTCCTGTTCATCTTTACGGTCAATGCGCTGATGCAGAACGAATAAGTGATATTGCTAAAAAGCATAATCTGAAAGTTATATGGGATGGTGCACAGGCAATAGGAGCGGAGACACAAGCTGGGAAGATAGGCAAATATGCCGATGCAGTTACAATAAGCTTTTATCCTGCTAAGAATCTTGGCGCTGCAGGTGACGGCGGTATGGTGTTAGTTAATGACCCTGAGCTTTTGGAAAAGATCAAATTTCTCAGATTCCATGGCAGCGGCGGAACCTATTCCTATAAGTATGTAGGATATTGCAGCAGACTTGATGAAATACAGGCAGCTGTATTAAGGGCAAAGCTTCCTCATTTGGATGACTGGACTGCTAAACGCGAGGTTCATGCAGGTGTATACAACAGTGAGTTAAGCGGGCTGGATATAACACTGCCGTATGTGGTTCCCGGATATAAACATACATTCTATCAATATACAATAAGAACAAAGAGGCGTAACGAGCTTAAACAATATCTTGCTGACCATGAAATTGGAACAGGGGTATATTATCCCAATCCGCTGCACTTAGAAGAAGCGTATCTTTATCTAGGATATAAGCCAGGTGATTTCCCTGAAGCTGAACTTGCTAGTAAAGAAGCTTTATCTATTCCGGTATATCCAGAGATGAGTGAAGACCAGTTGCATTATGTAGTTAAAACAATCAAATCATTTTTTGCATAAATTAAAGCTGGGGGTTTGATATGAAAGCTATGATTCTTGCTGCCGGTATTGGCTCAAGACTTGATCCTTTGACCCGCAATCTGCCAAAACCATTGGTGCCTATAGTTAATAAACCTGTAATGGCTCACATTATTGAATTGCTGGTGAAGTATGGATTTGAAGATGTGATGATAAATGTCCACTATCACGCTGATATGATACAGGATTATTTTGGAGATGGAAACAAGTGGGGCATAAGAATCCATTATTCCGTGGAAGATAAACTATGGGGCGATGCAGGAAGTGTTAAGCGATGTGCAGATTTTTTTGACGGCACTTTTCTGGTAATGGGCGGAGATGATCTTTCGGATATTGATTTGAACAGACTGCTTAAGCAGCACAGAGATAAAAAAGCTGTTTGCACCATTGCGTTATCTTTGGTAAATGAACCTTCTGAGTATGGCATAGTATTGATAAACGAACGGGGCAGAATAACAAGGTTTTTGGAAAAGCCAAAGGGTGAAGTAATATTCAGCAATATGGCGAACACAGGTGTTTATCTGTTTGAACCAGAAATATTTGAGCTTATTCCACGCGGCGAAAATTACGGTTTTGGTCACAACGTATTCCCTCAGCTTTTGGAACAAAAGCGCAGGTTTTATGGATATCTGACGTCCAGCTATTGGCGCGATGTGGGTAACCTTAAGCAATATCGTGAAACACACAAAGATGCTCTTCAAGGCAAAGTGGGTATTAATTTTCCCATTCCAGAGGTTAAAAAGTATGTTTGGATGGGTGAAAATGTTGAAATACATCCCACAGCCGAAATAGGGTATCCAGTAGTGATTGGCAACAATTGCCGTATAGAAGCCAATGCAAGAGTGCTGGAGAATACAGTGCTGGCGGATAATTGCGTTATTGAAGCGGATTCTGTGGTGAGAGACAGTATTATGTGGGAAGGCGCCAGGGTTATGGAAAACACAATGCTGGAACGATGTGTTGTAGGCAATGCATGTCATGTAAAATCAAATGCAGCTGTATTTGATGGACTGATAGTAGACCCAATACGAAGATGATATTGTTTTCTAATATCTGTATTGACTTTTTGTAATTACTTTTTGTATTATTATGATATAAAATGCCTTATCAAGAGTGGCGGAGGGAACGGCCCTGTGAAGTCACGACAACCCGCAGCAGTTGTATAGCTGCCAGGTGTCAATTCCGTGCAGATTTTATTACTGCGAGATAAGGAGATAATGCGATATATCCGTAATCCTCTCCTCAGTCGAAGCAGGCGAGGCTTTTTTTTGCCTCATTTCTTCTAAAGAAAGGGAACGTAATGCACAATTATCGATTATTCACATCAGAATCAGTGACTGAGGGACATCCAGATAAAATAGCGGATCAGGTAAGTGATGCTATATTGGATGCCATATTATTGCAGGATCCATGTGGGCGTGTGGCAATAGAGACATTATTCACGCAGGATTATGCATATATCGCCGGTCAGGTAACTGCTGAAGCTGATGTGGATTATAAGCAAATTACTCGTGATGTGCTTGACAGCATAGGATACAATTCTCCCGGTATTGGCTGTGACTGGCATACTTGCAAAATTTGCACGCATATAAATAAGCAATCGCCGGATATTGCACTAGGTGTTGATACTGGCGGCGCTGGAGACCAGGGTATGATGTTTGGATATGCATCAAATGAGACAAAGGAATTTATGCCGCTTCCAATCACCATAGCTCATGCAATAACCGGAAAGCTTACAAGTGTGCGAAAATCCGGCATCGATACAGGTTTTCTCCCAGATGGAAAATCTCAGGTTACAATAGCTTACGATGATGATGGAAATCCCGACTATATAAAAACAATAGTAGTATCAACACAGCATGAAGAAAAGCTTAGTCAGGCGGATGTGAAGGAACGAGTGGAGAAATACATTTTATCTGATATCTATGATGAATACAGCAAATTCATAAAAAAGCCTATTCAGCTTTGTGTAAATCCAACAGGAAAGTTCGTTATAGGCGGTCCAGAGGGTGATACAGGACTAACCGGAAGAAAGATTATTGTAGATACCTACGGCGGAATGGCAAGGCATGGCGGCGGGGCTTTTAGTGGAAAAGATCCATCTAAGGTAGACAGGTCAGCATCATATATTGCGCGGTATGTGGCTAAGAATGTAGTTGCTGCAGGAATTGCAGATAAGTGTGAAATCCAGCTTGCATATGCCATAGGAGTTCCAGAACCGGTATCTGTGAGTGTAGATACATTCAGCACTGGAACTATGAAGGAAGCGCAGATAAGCGAAATAATTGATAACTGTTTTGATCTTACGCCAAAAGGAATAATAGAGCGGTTAGACTTAAGGCGTCCGATATATCGTGAGACAGCAAAGAATGGTCATTTTGGCAATGCAAGTTTCCCATGGGAAAAAATTGATGCATTGTGTGAAATTCAATCAGCAAGCAGTGATATTAAAAATAAGTAACAGTTATATCATACTATCAATGTATTAATTATGTAAATAATGCTATAATAGATTCAATGCAGGAATTTGGGCGATGCATGCATCGCCCCTTATTGTACATGGATAATATTAACCTATTTGGAATAAAAATTCATCGCATAGATATGGCTTCTGCCCTGTCAGCAATAGAAGGATTCATTGCCGATAGAAAACCGCACATGGTTGTAACGGCAGATGCATCTGCAATAGTCATAGCTCAGGAAGATAAAGAACTCCACTCTATCATTAATGAAGCCGATTTGGTAACTCCTGATGGTATGGGAATACTATGGGCTGCCAGAATAATGAAGTCGCCGCTGATAGAACGTGTTTCTGGTGCGGACATGCTTGAAAGATTATGCGCTATAGCAAATAATACTGGCTATAGAGTGTTTTTTTTAGGTTCAGCGCCCGGTGTGGCGGAAAAGGCTGCTGAGAATCTTAAATCCAGATATCCTAATTTGCAGATTGCGGGAACACACCATGGCTACTTCAAAGATTCAGAATCTGACGAGATAGTGAATATGATCAAGCAATCAACCCCAGATATCCTATTTGTTGCTATGGGTATTCCGATGCAGGAAAAATGGATATTCAAGCACATGC
>JAPXND010000144.1:0-4996 GCA_033808695.1 Armatimonadota bacterium | reverse complement strand
CATTCACTGGGCATAAAGGTTTATATAGTTGAAGATGCCTATCTCAATCCTCTTTATAATGAAAAACCTGAAAATATTACAAATCTTGGAAATTATGAACTATCAGACATTCAATGTTTGATGGAATCCGGCGCAAAGGAACCCTTATTGCTATGCCTTGAAAATCCTGTTGCAAGGGATCTGCTGAAAAGAAATCGTGAATATCTATATGATGAACTGAGAGAAGCAGACGGCTTTGTGATATACTTCGGTGATCCGGGCGGATGCTACCATGAAGAATGCCTCCCCCATGGCGAAAAAATTGTTCAATATCTGAATGAAATATACGTGCCAATATTCCAGGCTGTAAATCCAGAGATAGATATTATTGTTACACTCTGGGGAATAGGGCTTGAAGACACTGAGTATGTGGTGAAGCACATTGAAGATCTTCCTAAAAACGTTATTGCACTGCAGATTCCGCCAACCAGTATGGTAGCAGGAAGCTATCTAACTTTTGAGAAGCGCAGGGGTGAATTAATAAGAGAAGCAGGAGAAAAAATCCCTGTGATAATACAGCAGTTTTATGAGGGTGTAGGATTTAAAAACGGATGGGTAGATCTTTGGGAGCATCCTATGCCAAGGGAGATGAACACTAATTTCCGTGGATCATGGATGCCAGACAGCGGTATAATCGGCAACTATGGAAGTCCATTTGACATCAGCAATCAGCTAATCAATTTGCGGATTGGCATGGAATGGGGCTGGAATCCCGGCAGAGAAGCATCCGATATAATAAAAGAATTCGCTGATGAGCAGTTTGGAATAGGAACCGGTGAATACTTTACCAAAGTAATTTTCGCAATGAATGATTACTGGTCCCGCGAAGTTAGGAGATTCCATTTTGATCAGCAAACTCTTTCTAAAGAAGAAGTTGCTGAAACAACCAAATCGTTAAATGACGCTTTAACTATTTCTGAGCAGCTGGATCGGGCAGAGAGATATGTAACAAAGAACAGATTATACTTTAAGAGCTTTACGGATCTTGCTTCTCTTCAAATGGCAAACATTAAATACACAATAAACATGGACAATGCAGTAAAGCTTAGTGAAGAAGGAGCTTCTGAGGGATCAATGTCAGCAGCTAAAATTGCACTTGATGAAAGCGAAAAAGCAATTCGAATTGTTAAACAGTCTGAACGTTATGAATGGTTGATGAGCCATCCCTGGTGGAATTGGTGGGATATAGCAAAGCGTCCAGAAAAAACAAAACAGTTTATTATGACGAATTATTCTGCAAACCCGTAGATGAAGCCAAATCAATATTCAGCAAAACAGAATAGCAAGCTAAAACATAATCAGCATTTGCAAATAATGCAAGCAAAAAATAAATCCGCTTGATTATAAGGAAATCAGGCGGATTTAATTATCAGCTTAAAGGAACATTACCAAGCGCCTCCGCCGCCTCCGCCAGAACCGCCCCCACTAGATCCACCACTAAATCCACTATTAGAACTACTAGAACCACTGCCTTCAGTCTGCGGATGTTTACTCATCGAATTAGCCATGTTAGCGCTTACAATGTTTAGATCATGTATAAACAGGGACGGCTTGAATGTTTGATAATCTCCTTCATACCAGCTTGGCGGAACATCTTGAAGATCTTCAAACACCATCGCCCATTTATGAGCTATTCCAAACACCATTGCATATGGCAGGAATTTTTCAAAATAGCTGGTCCGTTCTTGAAAGATAATCTCATTTTTTTCTGCTCGAGACAGATACTCTTTAAACCCTTTTGCTTCTCTTAGAGCCTTGCTGCCTTTAACTGTTTTTCTTGGCATTGCACGCGCTCCAATCAACAAGATGATCCCACAGAGAATTACTGATATACCCCATCCAAGAGGGATATAATGTCCTAAATCAAATACCATAGAAACAAATATGGCAGCAATTCCTAAACATATAGTCAAACATCCTGCACTCCCATAGTTCATGCGCACCTCATCCGGTCGATTTGCGAAATATCCATTTTTCACCATTGATTCATAAAGATCGTCTTGAAGATGCGGAATAGATGTATAAAACACTCCTTCTAACATTGACAGACTCTTATATTGATGTCCGCCAAAGATATTCTTAAGCAGAGTATATTCAAATTTTGTAAGCGATTCATCAGTGGCTAACGAATCAAATTGCGGATTAAGTTTCAACAAATAGTCAGGTTTATATCCCAGCAGGCTTTTTTCTTTCTCGGGTTTGATTGTTATGTATCCCCTTACTGCTAAGTCTATTATAGAGGCAGATATATCTTTCATATCCACTCTCTCATCAATAAGCGTGCCAAGCTCAGCGGGAATCATATTGTCTGGCGGCTCATACATAACTGTAACGGCCCCGCCTCTATCGGGATCTCTACCATTTTTCCACCACAGAGCTATCAATACTAATATCAGCAGGAAAGGAGCCAAAAAGCAGCCGTTATCGCTTATAAACCAAACAGCTTCTTGCTTAAAGGAAGGCTCTTCAACTATACCCTTCGGCCATCCTACAACTATAGTCATAAATTCACCCGGATAAATCGGTCGCTGCATAGTAAATACAACGCTGTTTTTGCTGATAATTTTAGAATCTGCATCTGAACTAATCGATCCACGAGCTCCTGTATAAGACGTTATCATGATTTTATCGCTTGGGATTCCATCCGGCAATTTCACTATGCATGAAGCGTTATCAATAGATACTGTCCATTCACTTCCTACTGCATTAGCATACAACTCATCATGTTCATCAAAAAAACGAATTACTCTTTTCAACTGGTATTTGATTACATATACATTGACGCCTGAGATAGTTTTGTTAGGGTCGCCTATTTTGATATTGACTTTACGGGAAGTCATTTTTTTAGAGTATTTCAGATTATTATTTTGGCCATCAGTTACACTTATTAATTTAAATCTAAGCTTATAGTTATTCTTAAACCTGTCTTTTCCAGAGATAGGGATATCCCTATAGATACCATGGCGCTGCTCATCAGCAAAATCCACAGTGATAGTTTCGGTAACGATAACCTCATTTGTTTTTTTGACATCATAAATGGTGTTATACGAAGTTATTTTCCATGCATATAAAGGTGTTATAGAAATGAAAACCAGCAGTAATAATACAGGAATTATCCGTTTCATTTTTCCTCCTTCGTAAATGATACCGCAACCGGATTGCGGCTGTCTTGCTCTGCCTGAAAGTATGGCAGCTTTTTAAACTGCAATATCGATGCGATTATGCTTGCCGGAAAAGCTTCTCTTTTTGTATTCATATCGCGCACAACAGCATTGTAGTATCTTCTTGCATATTGGATGTTGTCTTCTATATCTACAAGCTGAGATTGAAGCTGTCGGAAGTTTGCATCAGCTTTGAGTGCAGGGTAGCTTTCCGCAACAAACAACAGCGTTTTAAGCGATTCCGTGAGTTTGGATTCTGCGCTGCCGATTTCATCAATGTCCGCTAATTTTTCAATGCCCGCCCGGAGTTTTATGACATCCTCTAATGTCGATTTTTCATGTGCAGCATAGCCCTGAACAACTGCAACTAGGTTGGGCACAAGGTCATGACGTCTGGTAAGCTGTACATCAACATCTGACCATGCATTGTTAGCTCTGTTGCGCAGCGAAACAAATCCATTATACGTGAATATTGACCAGATTATAACAAGTATAACTGCTATTACAATGATTGTCATTTCTATTATCTGCCTTTACTAATGGATTTTACATATATTAACACAAATTTCATTATTACAAAAGTGCATAAAATAATAGAAGCTTGTATACAAACAGGCGGATACTATTTTTTGCAGCATCCGCCTTATATTTGTTGCAATTTGCTATGCACAGTGGATTATTACCTTCCTGTGCAACTGCATACTATCAGCTTTTGAAGCATATCTTGAATCAAATGGTATAAGACATAAAAGAATTGCTCCAGCTGCTCCAAGACATAATGGAAAGGTTAAACGTAGTCATCGCACTGATCAAGAAAGGTTTTATAATGGAAATAAGTTCTATTCTTTAAAATGTCTTAATAAGCAACTTCGCCTATACATGAAGAATGCACCTCTTTTGGTTCATAACTGGCGTTCCGCTTCCCAATATCTCTTTTATTGACCTATTGTAACTTTTGTTTGTACAATATACAATTAAGATTTAAACCCATATTGTTTGAAACAGCATTCGATCATATACAGGAAAATGAATCGTTGAAAAATACAAAAGCATACAGGCTCTTGAACAACAAGATATTCGATTAAATTCGCTTATCGCTTCTTAATCTATTATGATTTTGCATATTATAGAATTCTAATTGAATCAAATTATCATTTTATGAGATGAAATTTTGCGCGTGATGTGATATATATTAACTATTACAGCGATTACTTTTTAGGAGGAAATAAAATGAACCTATTAGTTTTAGTCTTAATATCAGTTTTAGTCTTAATATCAGCTTTAGTCTATTATAATAAAAAAAACAAGAAAAGTGTCTTATATTACTTGATTTATATTGCTCGAACCAGAAGCTTTTCGGAGTTAACAGCTTTTCTGGATGCTAATAAAGATGCTCCGATCAATGACAGAGATAATAACGGCTTGACTCCGCTGATGCATGCAGCAGGAGAAAATCAAAATCCTGAAGTAATAAAAGCGCTTGTGAAAGCCGGAGCAAAAATAAATGACAGAGATAATAATGATAGAACTCCACTTATATGGGCGGCAAGTCTTAATGGAAATCCTGAAGTGATTTCGGAACTGATAAAAGCAGGAGCGAAAATCAATGACAGAAGTAATGATGGTATGACTCCGCTGATGTTGGCGGCAATAAATAATCAAAACCCTGAAGTAATAACAGCACTAGTGAAAGCAGGAGCGGAAATTGATAATAGGGATAATGACGGTCGGACTCCACTGATGCATGCCGCAAGTCTTAATAAAAATCCTGAAGTAATAACAGCACTGGTGAAAGC
>JAPXND010000143.1:0-4997 GCA_033808695.1 Armatimonadota bacterium | reverse complement strand
GCATTATCCCGGGTGCTATAGAAGGTTTGATAATAATATCAATGCTGGTTACTCTATTTGCATTCATTCCCAATAGCCCAATAAGCCAAAATACAATAAATAAGTCCTATTTTGCGCAAGCTATTAATACAAATATGATAGGTTTAGTTGAAACGTTAGATAAAAGTTTCGGACCATCAATTCGTAATATAATGGGATTTATAACTGTTAATCCCTCATCAAACGAAACTGTCAGCCTTGGTTATAAGGCCGTTAATGTTTCCATAAATGAAGACGCAGAAAATGAAATGCTCGCTCTTGTAAACAAAGAGCGGACAAACAGAGGCTTGAATCCACTTGTTTTAGATCCAAATATCAGGATTGTTGCAAGAAACTATTCTGCTTATATGTTAAAAAATGGATTTTTCTCGCATACTGGAATTGATGGAAGCACACCTTTAATGAGAATGACAGCAGGCGGCATTAGATTTACAATGGTTGGAGAAAATTTGGCATATGCACCAACTGTTTCGATGGCGCATAGGGGACTAATGAATAGCAAAAGCCATAGGGAAAATATATTAAATCCAAACTATACCAGAATTGGCATTGGTATTGTTAGCGCAGGGGCTTACAAAGTCATGTATACACAGAACTTTGCACGATAATTTAGCGTATATAAACATAGGAATATACGTTCATTCATTTAATAGCAGAGATTTTGACAATAAGCTATAGTTGTGATAATATTGTATTTGTGGAAATAAGTTTTAATGAATAGAATAACGATTCTTCGTGGCAGGCATATACATTCGAATTGCTGGGATAATCGGATCGAATGATAATTGTACTGCCATTTTTATTTATAATAGATTCACTTGTTATCTATTTGAGGTAATTATATGGGTTTTTTAAATTTGTTATTTAGCGGCAATGAAAGAGAAATTGCCAAAATGAGAAAAACTGTTGATAAAATCAATTCCTATGAGCATGAACTGCAAAAGCTCACGGATGAGCAACTCAAAGCAAAAACTACGGAGTTCCGACAACGATTAGCAGATGGTGAAACTCTTGATGATCTTTTGCCCGAAGCGTTTGCTGTTGTTCGTGAAGCTGGAGTAAGAACTCTTGGCATGAGACACTTTGATGTCCAAATGATTGGTGGGATTGTCCTTCATCAGGGCAGAATCGCTGAGATGAAAACTGGTGAAGGCAAAACACTTGTTGCAACATTGCCGATGTATCTGAATGCACTTGAAGGTAAAGGTGCACATCTCATTACTACAAACGATTATCTGGCAAAGTTCCATGCACAGTGGATGGGTGGCCTATACAACTTTTTGGGACTATCAGTAGGTGCGCTGCAGGGTTCAAGTGTTGAGACTGGTGAACTTGAAGCATCTTATCTCTATGATGCAGATTATAAAAATGTAGAAGAGCCAGTATATAAAAATCTTCGCCGTGTTGAAAAGCGAGAATCATATGAAGCTGATATTACATATGGAACTAATCATGTGTATGGATTTGATTATCTAAGAGACAACATGGTGTTTTCAAAGGAAGAGCTCTCTCAAAGAGAGTTGAATTATGCTATTGTTGATGAAGTAGACAGTATTCTAATAGACGAAGCGCGCGTACCATTGATTATATCAGGTATGCCAACTCAGTCAAGTGGTTTATACCAGCGTGTAAACAGAGTCATCTCAAGATTAATGCCTGAGCGCGATTACTCTGTTGATGAAAAGTCTCGTTCGGCCGTTCTTACCGAGGAAGGTATGAAGCGTGTTGAAGAAGGGTTGGGAGTAGACAACCTGTCTGAAGATATGGAGCTAATGCATCATGCCAATGCTGCATTAAAAGCCCATGCTTTATTTAAGCTTGACGTAGATTACGTGGTAAAAGACGGTCAGGTTATTATAGTTGATGAATTTACAGGCCGACTGATGTTTGGTCGTCGTTATGGCGATGGTTTGCACCAGGCTATAGAAGCAAAAGAAGGTGTTAAAATTGAACAGGAAAACCAGACTCTTGCAACTATTACATTCCAAAATTATTTCAGATTATATAATAAACTTGCTGGCATGACTGGTACAGCAAAGACCGAAGAAGAAGAATTTAGAAAAATATACGGATTAGATGTTGTAGTAATACCCACAAATATGCCAATGATCCGAGTTGATCATCCTGATGTAATTTTTAAAACTGAAGAAGCAAAGCTGCGTGGATTATCTATGGAAATATTGCACTTGCATTGCAAACTCCAGCCAATACTTGTAGGAACTAGATCAGTAGAAATGTCCGAGCACTTAAGTGAGAGACTTCAATCTGACAAGCTTCAGCTTCTTGTATCTACATTTATTCTTCGCAAAATGCTCGATGATGATAAATCAATTGATGCAGAAACAAAAGCTAGTTATCAGGAGTTGCTTAATGCAAAATTCGGAGAAGTTACACTTGCTAAATTGGCTCCATTAGCTAAATTGCTGCATATATCCATAGATATGCTGCATCCAGATAACGTAAAAAGAGTAGCAGATTACCTTGATTTATCTGATCCCGATGAAATAAAACGGCTTTCCGAATGTTTGTCTGAGGGTATAGAGCATAATGTTTTAAATGCCAAATACCATGAACGAGAAGCCGAATTCATTGCTGAAGCCGGTAGACTTGGAGCAGTTACCATTGCTACCAACATGGCAGGCAGAGGAGTTGACATTCTCTTAGGCGGAAAGAACGATGGTACCCCTGAACGAGAAGCAGAGGCAAAAGAAGTTATTAAAGCCGGCGGATTGTTCATCATCGGAAGTGAACGCCATGAAAGTCGTAGAATTGACAACCAGCTCCGCGGACGGTCAGGACGACAGGGTGACCCGGGGGCATCTAAATTTTTCCTTTCACTTGAAGATGAATTATGGCGTGTATTCGGCGATAAATCCAAAAGCCCGCTGCTTAACTCATGGCAGGAAGACATTGCCATGGATTCCAAGCTTTTAACGCGTATGATCGAAAAAACACAAAAGAAAATGGAATCTCATTACTTTGAAGCCCGTAAGCGTGTTCTCAAATATGATGATGTTATGAATGTGCAAAGAGAAACAATATATGGTCAGCGCAGAATGATTCTTGAAGGAGCAGATCTCAAGCTTACTATTACAGAATATTTGCGCAAAACTGTAGAAGAATCAGTTAACATGTATTGTCCGGAGTCTCTGCCATCATCAGAGTGGGATCCTGAAACAATGTATGAATATCTGAATGATATATTCCCGCTGTCTGTATATGCACAACCTGATGAATTTAATAGAAATATGAAACGGCATGAAATGGTTGAGCGTTTATCTGAGATAGCAGAGAAAACATATGAAGACCGCGAAAATGAAATCGGTTCAGAGCTGATGCGAGATATTGAACGTCATATAGCATTAAGAGCAATCAACGACAAATGGATAGATCATCTTGATGCAATGGATTATCTTCTTGAGGGTATAGGCTTAAGAGGTTATGCTCAGCAGGACCCCATTATTGCCTACAAAAAAGAAGGCTTCTTTATGTTTGAGCAGATGATGCAAAGCATCCAGGATGAAATAGTTAGAATGATGTATAGAGTCCATTTAGAAAAGGCGCCCGAACCTGTTCATAGTGAATACAGCAACATTCAAATGCTTAGCAATGAATTTGTTCCGCCTGTTCAGTCAGACAGCGATGAATCTGACTATCCAATGGATATGCAGGATCAAAGCAATGTAATACAGCCAGTCCAAATCGGTGAAAAGGTTGGCAGAAATGATCCATGTCCATGCGGAAGTGGAAAAAAATATAAAAAATGCTGTCTTACAAAAAAGTAATAACTGTGTTTGCAATTTCTTAACAAATTTTTAAAACTGACGTCTAATATATGGAGCAAGTAATTGTTATCTGATTTAAATAGAGAACTTGAATCTATTATAAATGAATTTGATGAATTCAGGAGGCATCTTTGACTTTGATAAGAAGCAGTCTGATATTGATAATTTAGAAAAAAAGATAAGTGCACCAAATTTCTGGGATGATCCGGATAATGCACAACAAACTATGAAGGAACTAAGCCAGGCGAAATCGGCAATAGAACCTTGGATAAGCGCAAAAAAGCAAATTGATGACTTGCATGTTTTAATCGAGCTTGCATCTGAAGAAGATGCAGTGGATGAATACCTTCCTGAAATTGAGGCGGAGATTTCAAAAATTAAATCAACAGTAAACGATTTAAGCCTATCAACGTTTCTAAATAAAGAGCATGATGAAAACAACGCAATAATTGAAATAAACTCAGGAGCCGGTGGAACAGAAGCATGTGATTGGGTGCAAATACTTCTAAGAATGTACCTTCGGTGGGCGGAGAGTAAAAAATACCAAACAGAAATACTTGATACAGTTGAAGGTGATATTGATGGAATCAAAAATGTTACCTTCATTATAAAAGGTTTAAACGCTTATGGATATATGAAATCTGAACGCGGAGTTCATAGACTCGTTCGCATATCGCCTTATGATTCCAATAAAAGACGGCATACCTCGTTTGCTTCTGTTGATGTTATTCCCGAAGTAAGCAGTGATAACGATATTGAGATTAATCATGATGACCTGCGAATAGATACGTATAGAGCAAGCGGAGCAGGTGGTCAGCACGTTAACAAAACAGATTCTGCAGTGCGCATAACGCATATTCCAACAGGGATAGTAGTCAGCTGTCAGAATGAACGGTCGCAGCATCAAAATCGCGAAGTTGCCATGATGGTATTAAAAGCCAGACTTCTTGAGAGAGAAATACAAGAACAAGAAAACATGATAGCTGATCTTCGCGGTGAACAGAGAGCGATAGAGTGGGGGAATCAGATTAGATCTTATGTGTTCCAGCCATACACAATGGTTAAAGACCATAGAACTAACGCAGAAACCGGGAACATAATAGGCGTAATGGATGGTGATATAGATATGTTCATACAAGCGTATCTAAAACACATGGTAGCAGCAAAATAGTA
>JAPXND010000142.1:0-5005 GCA_033808695.1 Armatimonadota bacterium | reverse complement strand
ATATAAAACATTCTTTGCGCTGCCTGATGTGCTGAGCGCAATAAGGACATCGCCTTCTTTGCCGATGACATATACCTGCTGGGCAAAGGTCATATAGGGATTTATATCATTAGCTACGGCTGTTGCTAAGGATATATGCCCAGTGAGCGCAATTGTTGGGATTCCGCGCTGGAGCGATTGAGCAAGTTCTTCCCAGTCATCGATGCCGGAGCTTTTGAGCTTGGCGATTTCATCATCCTTCAGGTTTCGGGGAAGTATAAAACTTTTCATCATCTCTCCGGCTATGTGTTCACTATCGGCAGCGCTTCCGCCGTTTCCGCAAACCATTATTTTTCTGCCATGCTGGCCACATTTTATGAGCGTTTCTGCTGCTCTTTGAATATCAAGCTGAACAGACTCAAGCTCCGGAAGTCGATTTATGAGAAAATCGAGATGTTTAGATGTTGTTGGTTTCATACCTATAAAATCCTTCTAAAGTATGGATTGGAATCAAATTGTATTGCTATTTGGAATATTTACATATGCTCCGTGCGTTCCAGAATTGATTCCTTGAGATCCGGTGACAGATAGTTGAAATACTCTGAATATCCGCCAACTCTTACAATCAAATCGGTATGATTTTCTGGATGAGCAATAGCATCGCGCAGGATATCCTGATTTACAACATTAATCTGAAGCTGTAATCCGCCCATTTCAAAATAAGTGCGAATGAGTGATTTCAGCTTGCTCCTTCCTTCTTTGTTGTCTGCCAGTTTGCGGGAGATACGGAGATTGACCACAAGTGTGCCGGAAGCGTATAACTGGGCAAGCGATGCAGTAGATCTGAGCATAGCTGTGGGACCTTTGGTGTCTCTGCCTTGAACCGGACCAGCTGAATCGCCAACGGGTGTGCCTGAACGGCGTCCATCTGGTGTTGCGCCTACATATTCACCATGCATGCCGTATGTTACAAACATTAATGTACCGCAGAGGAACTTTCCGCCGCGCCAGGTTTTGTGATTTAGAAATTCACTGTATATGTGTTTTGACAGTCTATTTGCCAATGCATTTACAAACTCATCATCATTGCCAAAATGCGGCGCCTGTTTGAGTGAATTAAGCATTTCCTCATTGCCAATGAAATCTATGCGAAGTGCATCCAGCAATTCGCTTGATGTGAACAGCTTATCGTTATAAATGCACTTATGGATTGCAGACAGCGAATCTAATACATTGTTTAGCCCTATAATATTAACTACGCTCCAGTTATAGCGCGCCCCGCCATTGGAATAGTTCAGCCCTCTGTCAATACAGTCATCAATCATAAGTGTTCTGATGAGCAGAGGGTCGTAAATTGATCTCATCAGCTGATTGTGATTCATCCACGATACCGTATCTTGAATAGAATCAGAAAGGCTGCTTTCAAAAGCGCTTAATAACTGTTCAAAGGTATCATATGATTCGAGGTTGGTGTAAAGGAATTGCTCCATAAGTTTAAGAACATTGAAATCGCCTTCAAGTGAGCCAACATTGGAACAGCCATGAATCATAAGCTCTGTGCATCCGCCGAATGCATAATCATACATATCAGACTGATCAATATTCAGTTCTGCAAGCTGCATTCCTTTTATGTAGTTTTCTTCGCAGTATAGCGCCGGAAGACCGGTGCCGGTAAGAATGGTATCAATTGCGGAATCCCATACCGATTCCGGCGTATCTTTCCTTATCCGCAGAGCAAGATTTGGCCGACGTCTGTTATGTGCGGCTTCCATACAAAGCAAGGTAAAGTCGCTGCTTGCTTCTTCACCATCGCGTGTTGTTCCACCGATAGCAATATTCCAAGCTGTGCAATTATCAGTATATGCCCATAGTTCCTTAACAAGTGATAATGCTTCGTTTCTGGTAATTGCTCCAGATTCTATGTCGCGTTCATAGTAAGGGAGCATAAACTGATCAAATCTGCCAAGGTTATCCGGTCCATCAAGTGCATATAAGAAGGTTGTTGAGACCATTGCCTGGTAAAAATCTTCCGCCGGCCGCATAGGGAGTCCGGATTCAATAGCATTAAGGAGCATCAGGCGGTTCTGTTCTCTTTCATCGTTGAACGAGGTTGATTTCAAATGATCTATCACACGGAGTCTGAATGCATAAATGGCATCAACAACAACGAGAAGCGCATTATAAAGATCTATGGATTCAGCATCGGATGTTTCGCTTTTTTTGGTTTCTATCCGCTTTTTGTAGGATGTTAGACCTTCTGCAAGCATTCGTCCAAAATTAGGGATGCTGTGGGTATATCCGCCGCCCCGAGGATATGTTTCGGCGCAGAGTTTTGCTTTGGTAAGGACGCTTATTTCTTGAGGATCTGTAGTTTTTGATATCAGATCATCGGCAGCTTGGGGATTTCTGCCAAGCTCTACATAGAAGTTCCAGAGTATTTGAGCAGCATCTGGGGGGAGCCAAATCATACCTGATGAGGGAAATAGTTTTCCTCCGTTGTATGGATGTAGGGTGCATTTGCGCAGATGGTTTGAAATTGCATTAGCAAATCTCATAGGGATAGAGACATTCGCCCCATACATAAATCCGGCAGTGTAGTATTGCTTCATTGAATCAAGTATAGCAGCTTCCGCTTCAGTCAGCGCCCAGGCGGTATCATCAAGGACTTTTTCAATTGTATGATTAAGCATTTAGGTTTCTCCTTAGTAATTGAATATAATCATGGATTTTTATATATTTTATATTATATATTGTCAATTGTAAAATACGTTTCAATATATGTCAAATCTGTAATGTATCTAAAAATATTTTATGGAATAAATATTATTCTAATTAGGCGGAATGATTTAATTAATATCCTTTGGAGATAAAGGAATAATCAATAGGTTTATTGAATGGTAAACTAAATTATACAAATATGGCGGGGTTGAGTATGAATGCTGAAAATAGCTGCAATACATATTATCTGAAAGCTGGGACTGTTCATCTTAAATATGCGGATGGTGAGCTTAGATACATCTATGCAGGCGGAAAAGAAATAATTCGCCGTATATATTTCGCTGTTCGTGATTCCCGTTGGGATACTGTGATGCCGGTGATTACGAATTTTTCCATTGAACAGACTGAATGCGATTTTCACATAAGTTTTGATGCGGATTGTAAAAATGATATTGCTCATTACTCATGGCATGGTGAGATACATGGTGATGCTGCCGGACAGATTATGTTTAAAGCAGATGGACATGCGCAAAGCAGCTTTCAATCTCCGCGTGTGGGATTGAATATTTTGTATGGAACAGATTCATTAGCAGGACAGAAGTATACACTTACCAATGAGCTGCAGGAGGAAACCTCTGGGGTTTTCCCAACGCTTGTTGCAGATCCTCTTTTGGCCGAGTATAACAGTTTTCAAACACTCTCTTATACCACGGCAGACAAAATGACAGTTTCTGCCGGTTTGGATACTCAATGTATAGGTATGGAGGACCAACGAACTTTTGGCGATTCATCCTATAAGGCATTCAGCTGTATGGATTATGAATATCCAAATATAGATGCTAATGTCAGCAAAAGCCAGATACTTACGTTGAAAGTAGAGAATCCGCCGCCTCCACCTGCCATACCAGATGTAATCGGCGTAAAAATAGAAGGCGCGATAATTAACTCGATGGCGCCTGTGATAACAGATTCAAGCAAGAAGATAACGATGAGCTTTCAGACCTGCAATCATTCACCTGATGAATATGCGAATGCAGAGGAGATAGTTCTAACTTACAATCCGGCGCTTCATATGCCCGATGATGATACATTTATGGAGAATATAACAACTGTGGTTGATTGGGTGAAAACTATTCGATCCTTTGCACCGAATGCAAGGATTATATTTGATCCAATTACATTCAATTCTCCATACCCGCGTGCAGCGGATGACAAGAGAAATGATGAATGCTTTGCTGCAGCATGGTGTATGCGTATGATAAAGAATTTGGCTTTGGCAGGTGCAGATGAAGCAGTTTTTACTCCATGCAGAGGATATGCAGCTTCCGCTCTTGAACGGGTTGCTCCATTTGTAAGACGTCCTATTCTGCAAACAGAGCTGTCATACGGAGAACCGGTTCCAATAGATGCTCTTGCGACTGCTGATGATGAAGGTATTGTTGTATGGCTGATTAATATGACCAGCAATATACAGAATGTATCGCTTGAGGGTGTGGGAAAAATCCTTCGCAGATATTCATCTAATGATGATTCTTCAACTAGGATGGAATTGAATCCGTCTATGATTATGCTGTCACCGTATGAAGTGCTGGAATGTGTGCTGCAGAATTATGGAGAGGCAAAGGATTTGTAAAAACAAAAGGCTGACTTATATAAACATTCCATCGATTTGTTAGGGGGATACAATTATGAATTTAAATACGCTGTGTGCTTCAATAGCATTGCTTTTTGCAGCTGCGTCATCTTTGCTTGCGTTGCTGCCAGATTCCGAAGCTCGTGTTTCTGTACATGTTCCGGAAGGAATAAATGAAAAGATAGTTCATGATTTTAATGCAGAAACACCCTATTATCTTTTTATTTACAATACCGGCAAGTCATCTATGACAACGCTCAGGGCTAAATCTGGTTCTGAAATGACTGAAAATGTGATAGTGCCAAACTCAAAGTCACTGGCTTGTTCCATTGCTGCGGGGAATGAAATCTATACTACCGCAAATGATACATCCGCCAAGTCAGTATGGTTCAGAAAGTCCGGCAAATATCTTTGGGAAATATCGATCACCAATATCGAATTTATAAACGATTCAGGGAAAAAGCTTCCTGCATTGGCAGATCAATGGTTTTGGTTTTGGAATGATAAAGTGTATACATCAATAGTGATACGCACTGATTCATTCATTCCGGCAATAAGCGCGATATACATGGATGTTGTATATACTGATGGAGCATTCACATCAATAAGAGATGAAAAGACTGATATTTCAATTGATGACACCTTTACAGCCATTCAGGCTTCCGGTGATTATGC
>JAPXND010000141.1:0-5022 GCA_033808695.1 Armatimonadota bacterium | reverse complement strand
GTTGGCATACCATCGAATGACGGCATGAGAAATGATCCTGCAATATGCATTATTTTACTGCCCTTTATCATATCCCAGTTTATATCATTTTCGGTAAATGTGGCATTTGCACCAAGATAATGAATAAAATCGCGCTCACCATCGGAATGAACCATAACCATTGTGCCAGAGGTGCCTGTATTTTCATCTCTTGCTATTCCCTCTGCACTTACGCCATTCTTAACAAGAGCATTTATCATAAAATCTCCAAGCCCATCTTTCCCAACCTTACCGATTATCGAGGTGTCAATCCCAATCTTTGCAAGGTCTACACCGGTGTTTGCAGCACATCCGCCGCTGTGAAGCTCAAGTTGATCAATCAATACAAGCTTACCGCGCTCCGGGTATTTATCTACTGGTTTTCCTACGAGATCTGCAACAAGAATTCCTACACAAGTAATATCCGCCATAATAAAAAATCCTTTCGTTAAATATATATATATATTTCTTATTCATCTATTGATGGAAATCCATCATCTATTATTTCAGGTTCTTCTATTTCATCACGTGATACAATGTTGTATTTCGTGAATAAAACTCGAGTCATATATGTTATTAATATGCTTGTATAGCCCAAATAAACAAATGCTAAGCCTGCAAATGTAGCAATACATATGCAGGCTATCAAAATTATAACAAAGAATAGCATCGCAGTAAAGCCAGGATTGTCTAAAACAAGCAGAAATCCACGTTTAGCCGTTAGAAATGGACCGGTTTTTTGCTCTATCATTATGGGAAAATGATATAAACAGCTTGCCCACCAAAATATAAGAAAATATATAAATAATACAGCTAATATTTTTAAAATTGTCGCTTCATTGTTTAAATAAAAAAGGATATTAACAATTATTATAATTGTGAACAACGACTGCAGCGTGCTTAACTTCCATGCTGGAAGAAACCACCTGCTTATTTCGATGAAGAAATCCTTTGCTGTCGGCATATTTCGTGCAGCAATCATTTTAGTTGTTGAATATGCACCGGCAACTATAGGCGATAAAATAAACATATATATTAACGCTGCTGTAATAAACACCCAAGGCAAATACATTGATATAGGAATCAGATACTTCATTAATAGAAAAAACACTAACCCAAGCCCAACAAACAACGAGCTCATGATAATGACCAATCCCAAATAATCATATGCTGAGATGGAGGATCGTTTAAGCGTTTTCCAAAATGTTCCCATATATGCCTATTCAATAAATTTATTTGCTGTAAAATACAATTCTACAGCATTAGTAATACGAAATAATTAATACTCTGATGCTGAGCATCATAAAATGTTTAAAAGAACCTTTTTAAGATGCAGCAGACAGAGTTATTTATCAGAACCGCCTTCTATGCCAAACACTGCAGGATTTATACCTTCCATGCCTTTAAGTCTATGCTTCAACTCCTCATTTGATTGATAAGATACCTGAAATGCTGTTGTAAAATTATTCTTTTCCATAAATGCTTTGGCTTGTTTAAGTGTTTGCTGATATGATCCAGTATCAATTCTCATACCTTCAGCTATTTTTATTGTTGCAGCAAAATTATCTATTGCTTCCTGAACAACTTCGGATGGAATAAATAATTCTACAGGTATGCCTCGCACAACTATCGGTTCGGTGTCAACATCAATCTCAACAATTCCTTTTTTGTTTGGCGCAGCATCGGCAGTCTCACCGGATGCTTTTGTAACAGACAGAGCAGTTTTAGAATAAACATGTATTCTTTGCGGGTCTTTTAATGACCACAGATATATGCCATTATCTGGTCCTACAGATGAATCCAAAACATAACCAGACATTGTTGACCCCAGATGTACATTCCTTCCATCAACCAAAATTGGCAGCCACCATGCCCCGCTTGCAAGCTTTTTAGGCTCTAATTTTTCATCAGTTGACGGATAATATATAACTCTGGGAGCGTATCCTGTAAACACACTGTCACTGCGGGATAATGCTGCATATTCGCTAAACCATTTTGATGCATCAGAATTAATCGGCATCTGCGGATCAATAATAAACCCTTTTGACCCAAGCCCATGCAAATTGTTCAACACCGAATATAACGTATCTTTCTGTGTGAACTCATCAGCTTTTGGCGTTATTTTGGAGATAATCCAAGGTTTCGTTGCAGAATTCTCCGCCATCGATAATATCATTCCTGCACGCGGAGTAATACTGGAACTGTCTATAATCGAAGCTGCAAGCCCATTATATCCATCTGCCGATGCACTTTGAAATACGGAATTCAATCCATTAACTGTGTGTATTACAGGAACATCTGCTACTTCTTTTCTTATTACATCAGCAAAATCTCCAAGGTATGCCTTGATAGAAGTTTCACGAAAATTGATTAAGTCTTCCCAAATCTTAGATCGATTGGCATCTGCATCATAAATCTTATCGACAGCAACATCATAAACATATTTCAATCCACGACCTTTATTCCAAAATGGAATAAAAGAAGCTGCCTCAGTATATGATTCAGGATTGTATTTATCAACACACCATGCTTTTGACATAGTATTTATGTTTTTATACTTTTTAGATAACCAGGCGCCATACTCAAATCTGAAACGTTCTGAGGTTGGTATTATATCAACAGCATCACCTGAGAGTGCAATTGCATCACCAAAAGGATCGGCAAAGTAGCGCAGCCCTTTTCCAAATTTGACTAATTCAAGATAAGAAATAGCTATATCTCTCATTTTATCATAATCAGCCCATATATCTGGAATATTTGGCTCAGCCGTCGTAGCTGTTATTGTTTTATAGGGGAAAAAGATAACTACATGCTCTGTTTTCGCTCCCAGAGCAATAGGAATGGTAAATTCTCCATTTGCTGATTTAGACCTGCTAAGCTGCTTGAGTTTGCCGGACTTTGAATCTGCCAAAGCATATATCAGCGAGTGAACATTTTGTACATTTAATGACTGATCTTCTGAACTTGTTATGCCGTCAATACGATATTTAGAAGGGTCAACAACATATCCTTGCAAAGGTGTAGGCTGAGAGTCTATAAGCTGAATTCCGTAACTAAATCCCAACTCTTCTAGCAGATCTATAACTTGCTGGAAAGCTTCAACTGGAGAGGTGGCAATACCCTTGCCGGGTTTTAGAAACACATCGGTAATTCCAACTGCCTTTAATTCCTCAAGAGCTGCTTTATCCAGATTAATACTTTCTGGATTTTGTGCATCTAAGAGAGTTTTTGGTGTAAACGCAAAGGCAAATGGAACATAAGGAGCGCCATCCCATTGCAGAGTAAATTTCTCATCAACTCTCCATACATGAGAGTTTCCATCACTGTCTTTATATGTACCGGATATAACCGGAACACATACAGCTATGATTGTTATTAATATCAAAATGCATATAGTATTAGTCTTTTGTTTCAGCATGGCTATCTCCTATTATGAAAATTTCCTGCCCGATATTTCATTTGTTTTGAGTGAATTGTAAATTAAAATGTTCAAAATTCATTTGCAGTTACCTGATTCTGATTTACACAATGAGTTCAATTCATCTATGATTATATCTGCATCAACGCCATGCATTTGAGCGCCTTCTGCAATAGTTTCAGCGGAAGAAGCAATACAGTCAAAGCAGCCCATTCTGTGTTTAGTAAATACTGCCGGCGCTGATGGACAAATTTTTATTATATCAGAAATTCTTGTATCTTTTGTAATTATGTTATCAGATCCCATTTGCTTATCTCCTCATAGGATTGTAGATTACTTCATTTTTAGAATAAATACTTCTCTAATATTTGAGCTATTAATATCATAACTGCTGCTCCGGCAGTTACCTGCAGCATACCAGTATACCATATTCGTTTCCATCCACTTATATTATACGTCGGATTAGCCCTGAATTTTTCAAGCAATTCTTTACCTGTGCTAATGCCATTATTTAGCTGCCTTGCAGTAGGAGGTTTTGTTGTAACGTATTTTTGGAGGAGTGCACCAGCGCTTCTCCATCCAAATATAATAACTGCCATTGCAATTAAAATTGCTATATCGCTGTTAAAAATATGATAGATGATGAGAAAGATAATTATTGCAGCTACAAGATTAGTACCGCATCTTGGATGCGCTCTTGGCTGCATAGATACAAATTCCAAACTGAGAGGATTGCCATTCTCAATTGCATGTACTACCTGATGTTCTGCAGCATGATAACCGGATAAAGGCGATACTCTGAGCAATATCAGAAAGATCGGTAATGTTAATCCATACATTACCATACAGAGCATATTGTCTGATTTTGACAGATACTCAGGCGGCAGAATCATTACATCAAAAAGATTGTAAATGCCAAACTTCTGTATAAGCCACGCCATACCAAAAACTAATCCCACCGCAATGAAATTCAACAGCATCATTGATACACCTGTAAGGAACAGCCCAAAATTACCGGCTCCGGCGCTTATACTTCCAGTTGTGAGATAAACACCCAAGGGAGTAGCCATGCCTGCAATATTTGCAGGTTTTGCTGTATTTAAAATTGCTGATAAAACATCCGAGCGTGTAATGTAGCCAAAGTAGCTGCCGGTTTCATTCACTACTGCAAGCATTTGGAGATTATACTTCTGCATTATCTCGGCGCTTTTGCCTATTGTAATAGATGGAAATACAACTGCTGGTATATTTGATATAAACTCTTCTACTTTTTTTTCTGCTAAAGAGTTGTTGATGGCTGCAGAAAGCAGATTGCTTTCTCTTATAACACCAACCAATTTGCCATAATTTACAACTGGCAGCGATGAAACCCCAATAACTTTCATAGTTTCAAGCGCCTTATACACACTATCATTAGAAGCTATGTATCCATCTACATGCATTATATTTATAATAGGTTTATCTTTCATAATTTAAACATTGCATAAAACAGCCTGAGTGTGATATTATGATTAGGTACGTGCTTAAAGGCACTTTATTTAATCTGATAAACTCAAGGAGGTTTAATATAATGGCTAATACATGCG
>JAPXND010000140.1:0-5054 GCA_033808695.1 Armatimonadota bacterium | reverse complement strand
CAAGATACAAGAGTCGATGGGAGCCGATATCAGAGATGTTGTGTTCTCAAACATAGTGATGGATAACGTTGCAGGCCCTATATCCTTACGTCTTGCAGGATGGAAGCTTGGCGATGCCAATGAGTGGGCAGTATTCAATGATGATGGTTGGGAAAACGGAAGACTTCAGAATATACTGTTTGACAACATCAGAGGAACAGGGATGCTTACTCCGCCAAAAATAGGGATATCTATTACCGGCACCACCAAATGCAGGCCTAAGGCGATTACATTCAGCAATATAGACATAACATTCCCAGGCAGCGGAACTAAAGAGGAAGGCGAAAGGCGCAATGTTCCCGATATGGACAGAGCGTATCCGGAATGCGGAATTTTTGGGGTGCTGCCGGGATACGGGCTATATGTGCATCATGCTGATGGAATAACTTTGAACAATGTTCGTTTCACCTATGAAGGTGAAGAGCATCGACCAGCTATAGTATGCGATGACGTATCCGATCTTGAGATAACAGGATTGAAAGCTCAAGGCAGCAATGACGCTGAGCTTATAAGATTGGAAAACACCAAGGATTCGCGGATAGTCAATTCACGAGTGCTAGGCGAGAGCGAGTTGTTTCTCAAGGTCGAAGGTGAACAAAGCAGCAGCATAATTCTTGATAGGCATCATGGATGTGTAAAGCAGGATGTTTCCATTACCGGCGATGCGCCGTCAGATGCAGTAATATATTGAATCTTGTAAGCATATGAGCATTTAGATATAGAACCAATATTTTACCCTAGTTTCACAGCATCTATCATTGATAGATCTAACAAATTAGGGTAAAATAGTTATAATTAATCTATTTAGGGTATTAGTATGTCAGTTGTTGCCGTAGTAAAAACAAGTCCTGCAACCGTGATAGATGACTATGCACGAGTTATGCATTATGCCGAATATGATAGATATATTTCGCGGGAATATGAAACGCTTATTAAGCTGAATCTATCTTGGACTAAGTTTTTCCCGGCATGTTCTACTCCTCCATGGGCGCTGGATGGCGTGCTTCATACGCTGTATGAAGACAATTGGCCTATGTCTAGTTTGATTCCAGTGGAAAACAAAACCGTTGTAACGAATCCAAGAAAGGGTGCGCGCAACAATAAATGGATGTCTGTACTTGCCGACTACTTTTTAAAGTTTACTCCGCTTACCGATGTTAATTGGATAAAGTATGAATTTAAAACTCCTCTGCTTAAATTGAATGAAATTTTTCCGGATGGGATAGAGATTCCCGAGATGTTTGTTGGAAGAAATATCATACATCTGCCCACTATGAAGACTCATGGACACAGCATTACTACCGGTGCTATTAAGAATTCTTTCGGGGGACTGCTGAAGGAAGTAAGGCATTATGCGCATAAGTATATTCATGAGGTGCTTGTTGATCTTATGATAATGCAGAAAGAGCTGCATCCCGGGATTTTTGCGGTAATGGACGGAGCAGTCTGCGGTGATGGCGCCGGTCCTAGAACGATGGATCCAAAGATTAAGAATTATATACTTGCAAGCGGAGATTCTGTGGCTATTGATGCAGTAGCAGCAAAGATGATGGGGTTTGATCCAATGGACATTCCGTATATCAGGATGGCATCCGAAATGGGCTTGGGATGTGGGGAGATTAACGAGATTCATATTGTTGGTGAAGAGATTGATGATATAAATTTTGGCTTTAAAACCAAAAAGAGCTTTGTGATAATGGGAGATCAGCTTATCCGCAAAGGATGGCTGAGACCTTTGGAAAAAATCCTTCTGCACTCACCGTTAATGGGTTGGGCGCCGTTTGCATCAACTGTGTATCATGATTGGTTGTGGTATCCGCTGAAAGGAAAACGCATCGTAAACGAATTTATGTCCACCGAATGGGGCGAATTGTTCAAAAAGTATTAATTCCAAAGCA
Source organism: Armatimonadota bacterium (assembly GCA_033808695.1). GTDB lineage: Bacteria > Armatimonadota > UBA5829 > DTJY01 > DTJY01 > JAPXND01. The sequence continues at coordinate 3,117 of JAPXND010000140.1, read as the reverse complement.
ACAGCATCATCCTGAACATAAATTCTTATTCTATTCAATATTAGGCAGCAAGCAGCGCCAAATTTTTATTTATACATGGTTTGACTCTTTATATGCGAAAAGATGGCATATATGAATTGCGGAGGTAATCATGAAAAGGCTTTTAACTCTGCTAATCTTGGTCTTTTCTATGGGATTGGCATGTAGTGCGCCAAACAATAATACATATTCTAAAGTAATGATTGCAAGAATTGATGGCGCTATTGACCCGGCAATTGCCAAATACATAGAACGCGGAATCAATCTGGCCGAATCCAAAAATGCCAACGCATTCATCATTTCCATGGATACACCGGGCGGTTTGGATGATTCCATGAGGACAATAGTAAAGCGAATTCTGGCAAGCAGAATTCCGGTAGTTGTGTATGTTTCTCCGCAAGGTGCAAGAGCAGCATCTGCCGGAGCAATAATCGCGCTTTCTGCAAACATCGCAGCCATGTCACCGGGGACATCTATCGGGGCAGCGCATCCAGTAAACCTGGGAGGCGAAACAACTGACTCAACAATGATGAAGAAAATCGAGAACGATGCAGCCTCATATGCCAAAGATCTTGCATTAAAACGCGGAAGGAATGTTGATTGGGCAGCAGAAATCGTTAGAAACAGTATATCATCCACCTCAAGAGAAGCTCTTGAGAAGAATGTCATCAATTTAATAGCAGAAGATATGCCGGATCTGATTAAGAAAATTGACGGGATGAAGATAAAAACCTCTGCAGGCGAGGTTGTGTTATCAACAAAGGGAGCAGATGTTCAGAACATACCGCTCACATATGGTGAATCGCTGCTGCACTTCATTGCTAATCCCAATCTGGCATACTTATTCATGATGCTTGCTATGTACGGCATTATATTTGAATTAAGCAATCCAGGCGCTATTCTTCCGGGTGTGGTGGGCGGAATATCGTTGATTATTGCACTAATCTCCTTTGCTGTTCTTCCAATAAACGCAGCAGGACTATTGTTGTTGTTTTTGGGTATTATACTGTTGATAGTTGACTTGTTTGTACCCTCACATGGGATATTAACGGTCGGCGGATTAGTTTCATTTGTGATAGGATCGTTCATTATGTTTGATACACCACAATCACCTGTATACCAGGTATCATTTACACTTGTAATTACATTCACTATTCTGACTGGGGCGTTTTTCGTATATGCAATTGCAGCCGGAATACGCGCTCAGAGATCCAATGTTGTTACCGGCTCTAACGGTATGATTGGATTAAAGGCTGTTGCAAGAACCGATCTCAATCCTTCCGGCAAGGTATATGTGGAAGGTGAATGGTGGAATGCAGTAACAGAAGGAGAAATGATATCAGAAGGCGAAAAGGTAATTATAACGGATATTGATAAATTGCTCTTAACAGTTCGAAAGGAGAAAAACAATTAATGGGTGAAGTTTTATTAACGGTGTTTGTTACAGTTTTAATCTTTGTAGGCATAATTATCATTCCGGCTGCAATAAGAATTGTGAAGGAATATGAACGCGGTGTTGTGCTTAGATGGGGAAGGTTTAGCCACGTTAAACTGCCGGGAATACGATTTTTGATTCCATTTGTAGACCAAATGTTCCGCATAGATTTGCGTGTGGTAACAATGGATGTTCCTAAGCAGGAGATGATGACACGCGATAATGTGCCTGTAACTGTTGATGCGGTTGTATATTTCAGAGTTATTAATGCTGAAGATTCGATACTAAAGGTGGAGAACTTTGTAAGGGCAACTTCGCTTATTGCCCAGACAAGCCTTAGGAGCACCGTGGGACAAGCAAGCCTTGATGACCTTTTATCTGACCGTGATAAGGTTAATGAGCACCTTCAAACCATTATTGATCAGCAGACTGAGCCGTGGGGCGTTAAGGTAACCAATGTTGAAGTAAGAGATGTGGTTTTGCCTGAGAGCATGAAGCGTGCAATGGCAAATCAGGCAGAGACAGAACGTGCAAGACGAGCGAAGATTATCAATGCTGAAGGAGAATTCCAGGCAGCAGCAAGACTTGCAGAGGCGGCAGATATCATGAGTAAGTCGCCGGCGTCAATTCAGCTCAGGTTCCTTCAAACGCTGTCGGATGTTGCGGCGGAGAACAACAGCACCACGATATTCCCCGTGCCGATTGATTTGTTTAAGCCATTCATAGAGGTGATGGAGAAAAAGGCAGAAGAATAAGAACACTCAAAGAGCGGAGATTAATTGAATTTCCGCTCTTTAATTCAGTCTATTGGCGGTTTGAAAAGTAATTAAACATACTTTTTATGACACACCACAAACCAGCTGCAAAATACCATATCATAAGCAAACCAATGACTAATCTTTACGACTGTTTTGTTTAATCTCGATGTAAATCATCACAGGGCAGCCTATGATTCCAACAAAGGTCATCCCCATACAAGTCCCGTCTCGTCTTCGCTCATGTGCCCCAGCTTGCCAACGAACTTATGCTTGCTGATGCCCGCCTGACCAGAGTGTCTAGCTAGACTAGAATATCATTTTGCCATATAATTAAAACCATATTTCCTCATGTTGTTATTTGAAATGAGCCACAACCAGAAAACCCACATCGCAATTTTACAGCAAATCATAACAGCTGCTAAATATGGAATGTAATTTTGATAGTTTTTATCTATTTCCAGAATAATCAAATTTATTGGAAAAGCTCCAAGAGCTGCAACTATTATTCCTATATAAGTTACCAGTTTATTCCACAGTTTCAATCTCCAGCGATTGAATTGCAGAAATATCCACCATATAATTGCACCTATCATTGGCATTAACATAATAACATATGCTTCTTCTTTGTAATCATTTACCAAGCTAGTGAATTGCATAATAAAAAAATCAGATAATGTAATGTATAGTAAAAATATTGATAATATAAAGTTCGTAATTTTTTTCATTTAAACAATGCCTTTCAATCATCAAATGCCATTTTACATAACAGATTCAAAACATAATGAGTGCAAATAATCAAAACAACTAATATAATCATTCCCATATTGTTGTTGAGCTTTATCCACAAGCTTGCCAACGAACTTGTGTTCACTAATCCCCGCCTGACCAGTGCGAACTTGTCCATAC
>JAPXND010000139.1:0-5071 GCA_033808695.1 Armatimonadota bacterium | reverse complement strand
CCAGTATAGTGTATATTCCTAATCTGTTTCCGCCATATACATCTGTAAATACCTGGTCTCCTATTACAACAGCTTCACTTGGATTAACGCCAAGCTGGTTCAATGCTTCTATAAATCCTGCTCTTCTTGGCTTTAATGCCTGTACAGAATATTCAACATTAAGCTGTTCAGCAAGCTTAGATAATCTTCCTTTTGTTCTAGTGTTGGAAACCAGACATATTTTCATGCCGTCATTAATGGCATTTTTTATCCATGTTTTTGTTTCATCAGATGTCTGATATCCCTGCCACGGCACAAGCGTGTTATCTAAATCAATTAACAAAGCTTTTATGCCATTGTCTTTAAGCCTTTTTACATCAATATCTAATACTGATTCCACAAATTCGTCAGGACAAAATTTGCGGAGGAAATCACTCAAATCCGCTCACCTCAGTAGTCGTATTTCACTTATAGCTTTTTTATGCTCTTCAAAAGTTTTGGTAAATATGTGTGACCCATCCGGCTTTGCAACATAAAACAAATAATCACTTTTTGCAGGATGTATTGCAGCTCTGATAGATTCAACACCAGGATTTGATATTGGCCCTGGCGGCAATCCTGCATATTTGTATGTGTTATATGGAGAATCTATTTCAAGATCTTTATACAATACCCTCGACTTATGCTCTCCAAGTGCATACAAAACTGTTGCATCAACCGCAAGCCTCATTTTCTTATCAAGTCTGTTTCTTAATACAGATGATATCATAGCTCTATCTTTTGGAACTCTTGCTTCTCTTTCAATTAAAGATGCAAGTGTTATTATCTCATGCAGGCTCATTCCTGAGGCAGATATATCTTTTTTTAAAGGTTCGTAAACTTTTCTATTAAAACAATTATACATTTCTGTTATAATATCCTTCTCAGTTATACCAATTGTTATTAAATAAGTATCTGGAAATAGATACCCTTCTAAATTTTTACCAGGAGATGGAAACGGAGTATCGAATTGATCGCCTTCTAAAGCAGCAAGTTTAACAAATTCTGCTGCACTGCCATATCCTTCCTTTTCTATCTTTTCCGCTATTTGCTTTATGGTATACCCTTCAGGAATTGTCAGCCACCGGGAAATAGTATCCCCTTTAACGATTATGTTTATAATAGATGAAGGTGTCATAGATGAATTTAATCTATATGCACCAGATTTCATTTTAGATGCGCTGTTTTTTGCATGTGATAGAATTTTAAATACAATTTTGCTTTTTATTACACTTTCATCTTCTAATATTTCTGCAATTTTATCTACACTTGCACCTTTTGGAATATTTACAACAACACTTTTATTACCGCCGCGTGCTGCAAACATATTTGCTGCAATCACGCTTATAATAACAATAAGTATGATGATAAAATACGAATACTTTTTTTTCTTCATATATCTTTTAACGGTCTAAATCAGACTGTTGACGCTGTCTATCCATATAACCTTGAAGTATAACTGCCGCAGCAAGCTTATCTACAACTTGTTTGCGTTTATCTCTTGATTCATTGGATGCAATCATCATACGTTCAACTTCTAATGTTGACATCCTCTCATCCCAGGTAATAATCTCTGCTTTTGTTCTTCGCTTAAGCTCTTCAACAAACTGTAAAACTTTTTCGGCTTGTATGCCTATTGAGCCATTCAGCATCAACGGCAGTCCAACTACAATTTGTTTTACGCCGTTTTCTTCTGCCAGCCTGCGAATTTCCCCTATGTCTTTACGTATACTTTCTGTGCGCTTAATTACTTTTACTGGACTTGCAAATGTTACAAGTTCATCACTCATAGCAACGCCTATTGTTTTGTCACCCACATCAAGTCCAATAATTCTCAATTATTCTCACCTAAAAAAAGCAGATTATTTACTGCTGTTACTCTCTATCAATTCTTTTGCTTTTATAAGAGCTTCATCAATTTTACTTGAATCTTTACCGCCGGCTTTTGCAAAATCTGGTCTACCTCCGCCACCTCCACCGGTTACTTTTGCAATCTCTTTTATCATATTCCCAGCGTGACAGCCTTGTTTAACAAGATCTTCAGATACCTTGCACACAATTGCCACTTTGTTATCTATTTCCGCCGCCAAAACGACTATGCCTGACTTAATAAGTCCAGACAGCATATCAGACATTGAACTGAGAATATCAATGCTGCCTGCAGAAACCTTAGATGCAATGAGCTTCACTCCAGCTATATCTTCAGCTTTTGAAGCTAAATCACTCGCTGCAGATGAAGCAGATTTTTGCTGTAAATTAGAAAGCTGCTTCTCCAACGATTTTTCATTGTCGATAATCTTATGCACCGAATCAACAACTTCAGATGCATGGGTTTTTAATATTCCGGCAATCTGATTCAAAGTTTTGTCTGCATTCATAAAATAGTTCAGTGCAGATGTACCCGTAATGGCTTCAATTCTACGCAATCCGGCGCCTATACTAGACTCACCTATAATCTTGAATGATCCTATTTGCGATGTGCTCTTCACATGGGTTCCGCCACAAAGCTCCATACTGAATTCACCGATTTTTACTACTCGCACTTCTTCAGAATACTTCTCACTGAATAACGCAATAGCGCCAGATTCCTTAGCATGTTCCAGAGTTGTTTCCATTGTATCTACTGGAATGTCATCAAGTATAGCAATGTTTACAATTTCCTCAAGCTTTTCAAGCTCATCTGTTGTTAAAGCATATGAATGAGTAAAATCAAACCTAAGCCGTTCATCATCAACCGACGAACCCGACTGAACTACATGATCACCCAAAACTATTCTAAGAGCTTTATGCAGAAGATGAGTTGCCGTATGGTTTCTCATAATACTTTTACGTTTGGCAGCATCTACTTCAGCACTAACTTTATCACCAGTTTGGATACAACCTACTATAACTTTACCTGTATGAACTATAAGTGATCCTGCATGTGATGCATGGCTTATATCAATCGTCCCCGTGGCAGATGATATTGTGCCAATGTCAGATATCTGTCCGCCCCTCTCCGCATAAAAAGGAGTTTTATCTAAAACCACATCTACTTCGCTGCCCTCTAATGCCTTATCTACAAGCCCACCTTTATATAGAAGCCCAACAATTTTTGCCTCAGATTTCATGTTGGTGTAACCAACAAACTCTGTATTAGTATTATTTCGTTCAATTTCTGATATAGCGCTTAGCGTTCCGGCAAAAAGTGTTGCAGGAAGATCGCTTCCCTCTCTTGCCTTACGACGCTGTTCTTCCATTGCCTGATTAAATCCGTTGATGTCTACAGTCAAACCGTGTTCTTCTGCAATCTCCTGAGTCAGTTCCAAGGGAAATCCATATGTGTCATACAGAACAAATGCTTCACTACCGGGTATTTCACTCTTATCCTGCTCGCCGCTGTTGGATATATATTCCTCAAGCTTCTGCAAGCCAAGATCCAATGTTTTTTGGAATTTCTTCTCTTCTGCTTGAATCGTTCTGCTGATGTGATCTTTTCTTTCATCTAATTCCGGATATACATCCTTCATAAGATCAATCACTACAGGAATAATTTCCTCAAGGAATAACCCCTCAAATCCAAGTGATTTTCCTTTTAAAACTGCACGCCGTATAATACGACGCAATACATATCCCCTGCCGATGTTGGACGGCATAACTCCATCTGCAACTGTAAATACCATCGCTCTGGCATGATCTGCTATAACTCTTAGTGCAACATCGGTTTTTTCATTATCACCATAGCTTAATGCAAATATCTCCGCCGTTTTTTCTATTATTGGCATAAAAATATCAGTTTCAAAGTTTGTTTTGGTTTTCTGCATTACAGCAGTTAAACGCTCAAGCCCCATTCCGGTGTCAATATTCTTCTGGGGAAGCGGAGTCATTATGCCTCCATCTTCCCTATTGAATTGAGTAAAAACAAGATTCCATATTTCATTGAAGCGGCCGCAGTCACAATCAGGACCGCACTCAGGAGTTTTGCAGCCTACATCGCTGCCGAAATCAATGAATATCTCGGAGCATGGACCGCATGGGCCGTTTGGGCCCTCGCTAGGAGCATTTGATGGCCAGTAATTGCTCTTTTCACCTAAACGTACGATTCGGCTTTTCGGAATGCCTATCCTATTTTCCCAGATATCCGCAGCCTCATCATCTTCTTGATATACCGTTACCCACAAATCATCGGGACATATTTTCATTTCTTCAGTTAGAAACTCCCATGCCCAAGTAATTGCTTCTTCCTTAAAATAATCGCCAAATGAGAAATTTCCCAGCATTTCAAAAAATGTATGATGAAATGCTGTTGTCCCAACAATATCAATGTCCCCCGTGCGAAGACATTTTTGCGATGTAGTCATGCGTGTTTTAGGAGGAACTCGCTCACCAGTGAAATAAGGTTTAAACTGAACCATGCCGGCGCTTGAAAACAACAGAGTAGGATCATCTGGTACAACCGAATCACTTGGCGCCCTCAAATGTCCTTTGTTTTCAAAAAACCTTAAATATCTTTCCCTTATTTCATGGCTATGCATATATAATCTCCAAATAATATTACAATCTTATAGTGTTTTATTAAGCCGACCACTTCTCCATCAGCGCTAATGTTTCTTCCATAGATTTTATACCAGTGGTAGCGCCAAGCTCCATTACACAACATGCACCGACTGCATTTGCAAATCTGCCTGTTTTCTCAAGATCCCAACCCTGAAGAATACCGGTAAGGAAACCTGCTGCAAACGAATCACCGGCGCCAAGAGCATCAATGGCGTTAACCGTAAATCTTGGTATAGATATCTCGGTATCTGATGAACGTATATAGCATCCATCTTCTCCCATTTTAAGCGCTACAACTTTAACGCCATTATCCATTAAAACCTTAGCTACATCCGCCGGCTCATGCTTACCGGTAACCATTCTTGCCTCTTCTATGCTTGGAACTGCATAATCGATATATTCAAGGCATGGCTTCAAAACATCCATCCACTGACCTTTGGAGTCCCATGCGGTATCAAGAGTAGTTATTATTCCCATAGACTGCGCTTTTTTAAGGGCATTGGCTGTTGGCATACCA
>JAPXND010000138.1:0-5106 GCA_033808695.1 Armatimonadota bacterium | reverse complement strand
AATCTATTGTATGCTTAAGACCTTCATTGAATACCCATGAACGCTTCCAACCGATAGATTCAGCTTTTTGAGGATCAACGCTGTAACGATAATCATGCCCGGGTCTGTCCGCTACATATGTAATTAAATCCAATGGCTTATTCATCATAGTAAGGATTTTTTCAGCAACCTCAATACCTGTTACCTTTTCTCTGGCGCCAAGATTATAAGCCTCGCCGGATTTTCCCTTACGCAATACTTTGTCGATTCCACTAACATGATCTTCTACATGCATATAATCTCTTACAGCCATACCGTTTCCGTATACAGGCAGAGGTTTATTATCAATAGCATTTGTAATAAACAGCGGAATAATTTTTTCCGGATACTGATATGGACCATATGTGTTAGAACCTCTTGTAATCACCACATCATAGTCATAGCTGTGGAAGTTGCTTTTTACCAGATGTTCAGCAGATGCTTTGCTTGCTGCATATGGACTTTTAGGTGCAAACACATCAGATTCAATAGAGTGTTTATCGGAATAATACAGATCACCGTATACCTCATCGGTTGATACCTGAAGAAATCGTTTAACACCCTGCCTCCGAGCTTCATCTATTAGAATAAGCACTCCTTCAACATTAGTGCGGATAAAAGGACGAGAGTCAATTAGTGAGCGGTCTACATGACTCTCTGCAGCGAAGTTAACAACAGCATCAATACCCTTCATTACATTACTAATAAGATTGATATCAGTAATATCGCCTTTAATAAATCTTATGCTGTCTAATACATCTGCTAAACTATCTAAGCTGCCTGCATAAGTCAGTTTATCGTATACGGTTACATTTACATCATTATAATTATCAAGCAGATATCTTACATAGTTTGAACCTATAAATCCTGCGCCGCCTGTTACTAAGATATTACGATAAGAATTAGCCACGATCTTGCTCCCATAAATCTGCTCCAAAGTAATCCCACGGCAGTCGTCCCTCATTCGGGTCATTTATGTTGAACTGTGAATCCATAGAGTAAAGCAATATAGCGCCATCTGTACCGGCTTTATACCCATGGGCAACTCCGGTTGGAACATACAACATTTTTGGATTCTCACCAGACAGTATATACTTGCTTTTGACACCTTTAGTAGATGACTCTTCACGAACATCTACCAGCCAAACTTGCATAATTCCCTGAATTACACACCATATTTCATTTTGCACTGCCTTAGGATGAAGATGAAAAGCATTTATTCTATTCGGCACAACCCAAGAAATCGATATTTGCTGCGGAACCATATCTATCCCTTCGATTTTGCCGTTATTTAAACGCAGATATTCCATAAATCCGCCTTCAAGAAAAACGTGTTTCTTTAGTGGATATATCGCAGCGCCATTGATAGCAGGCTGCGAACTATATTCTTGATATGTCATTGCATCTTGGATATTCCTATCAAGTTTTACCATTTGCCCATCCTTTTTTCAGTTCTAACCACCTTGTTATATCAAGCGATATATCATGCGGTAAATCAACATCGGCATCTTTTCGCAACCCCGGAATTACATCTGGTTTCCTTCTTCTTGCAAGCTCCAATATCGACTTACGTTCTGTTGCTATATGAATAACATCATAGGGTATACGATAATAGTTTTTAATAGCAAGAGCTATTTCTTGTGCAATAATATCAACATAATCCTGACTTGTATACAAATCTGAAAAAGCAGTTTTATACGGCCATTCTTTTGGTCTGAAACTTGTTCTAATTATGAGACAACGATCTGCAGCTTTAGCAATCGATTCTGCAGCAAGCTTAGAAAGTGAATAATAGTTTCGAACAGGTCCAACCGGATCCTCCTCTTTATACATTCCGGTATCACCAAAGAAAACATAATCTGTTGATATATGTATAAGAAAAGAGTTGTGCTTGATTGCCGCCTTAACAATATTTCTTGTTCCATCAACATTGACAGACCAACAGACTGATTTGTTCCGTTCTGCTCCGCTTACGTCAGTATATGCGGCTGCATGGATAACAACTTTTGGCTGATACCTATCAAACTCTCTTGCTACATCATCAGGATTTGTTATATCGAAATCCGGCAAATCGGGAGCGGCTATATTAGGTATCAGCTGCCTGATTTCAGAACCAAGCCTTCCCCCGCCGCCGGTCATTAGTATTTTTTCATTATCAATCATCACAATGTTATCTGGCTCCTGTCCCCCAGAACAAATCGTATAGAGTTTTTCCTGGTGGAATTACCAACAACTTCGGCGCCCATGCCTATAATGCTTGCATCAATCCTTCCAAAGATATTGCATATAACGGCATCATTGAGAAGTATAGAGAATTCCACTTCGCTGTCTGTTATGCGGCAATTCTTGCCAATTGAGGTATATGGTCCAATATATGAATTCTCTACAACAGCGCCAGAAGCAACATGAGCAGGTCCCCGTATAGAAGAGTTGATAACTTTTGCACCAAGCTCTATAACTATATTGCCACTTAAATCAGAATCTGCAACTTCTCCTGCAACATTGGATTTAATTTGAGACAACACCAAGCGATTTGCATCAAGAAGATCCTCCGGCTTACCGGTATCTTTCCACCATCCATCAACCTTATGCGCTTTTACAGTATATCCATCATCAACAAGATTTTGTATTGCATCGGTTATTTCATATTCACCGCGCTGTGATGGACTGAGTTTAGAAGTCATATCATGAATTTTAGGGCTGAATAAGTAGATGCCCACAAGAGCCCAATTTGAAGGCGGATTGACGGGTTTTTCTATCAATTGTTTAATGCTGCCATCATCACCTAACACTACTACACCAAATTGACTTGGATTTTCAACCTGTGTTAGCAGCACTATACCATCTGATCCGCCACGATTATATTCATCCACTAAATGAGTAATTCCGCCAGACAACAGATTATCACCAAGGTACATTACAAATGAATCGCTGTCAAGAAAATCCCTGGCGGTCATTACAGCATGCGCAAGTCCCTTTGGTTCATCCTGCACAATATAGGTAAAATCAGCAGTATCTGCATAGAACTCTGAGATAGCTGATACTACCTCATTCCCGGTATCCGGGCTTATTATTACTCCTATGTTGGTTATCCCCGCAGTTATAAGATCATCTATTCCATAAAAAAGGTTGGGTTTATTTGCTATAGGAATAAGTTGCTTTGCTCGTGTAAAGGTAAGAGGTCTAAGACGTGTTCCTTTTCCTCCAGACAAAATTAATCCTTTCATCAAATAGCTCCTGACTTAACATGGTATAAATATTTTACAACAAATCTACAAAAAATTATATCATTAATAATATATTCTACTAATAATTATATATTTTTAAAAATATATGGGTCGATTCTTCACTAATGTGATATAATTAACATGGATTTTTATTTTTCTACATTTTCCTATATTATATAATACTCTGAGGTTGCAAGTGTAAATGAATCTACTCTACAGGTTAATTAATTCAAAGAGTTTAAGACTTAAAACAATTATTCTAATGATTGCTGATGTTATTGCATTAATAACAGCCTTGATAATATCTTTTTTGTTAAGATACGATACACAAACCATAGGTCAGATATACACAGAGCATATAGAGAAGCATCTTGTAAGCCTGCCAATAATTTTCATCACCTATATTATCATATTCCACATATGTCAACTATACAAATATATTTGGCGATTTGCAAGTTTGGAAATTCTTTGGGCAATAGTTGCAGCAAATACAATAGGTATAGGAGCAATTATTTTCATTCAAACAGCTATAAGTCAAAGTATTTTTCCTGGTTCTGTTTTAGCCATATTTTGGATGTTAAGTGTAATTTTCATTGGTGCAAGCCGTATAATCCTAAGAATGTTAAGTACTAATGCTTTAACCTCACTAAGCAGAAAAAATATTTTGGCTAATGAGCTCCCCATCAAGCGAGTAATAATACTCGGCGCAGGGATGTTAGGCGCAAGAGTATTAAGAGGGATTCATGATGACCCCGCGCTTAACTACGAAGTAATAGGGTTTTTAGATGATAATCCCGACATAAAAGGAACAATAATCAACAATGTGGAAGTATTGGGTCCTCTGGATATGCTTGAAGATCTATTGAACAAAAAGATGATAGATGAAGTAATAATAGCAATATCCTCTGCACAAGGCAGCTCAATAAGGAAATATGTATTAGAATGCCGCAAGAGAAGGATACCGGTAAAAATAGTTCCATACCTTAAAGAAACACTAAACAGCAAAGACAAGCTGAATCTGGAAGATATAAGCGTAGAAGACCTTTTAAGACGTCCGCCGGTAAAGATAGATCTGATGGAAATAAGCGAATATATCCACGGCAAGCGAGTATTAGTAACAGGAGCCGGAGGATCAATAGGCTCTGAGCTATGCAGACAGATATGCCGGATGCAGCCGGGATCGTTAGTATTGCTTGGACACGGAGAGAACTCCATATACAAGATACATCAAGAGCTAAGAAAGAATTATCCTGAGCTGTCAGACAGGCTTCATGAAGTAATAGCATCAATATCAAATGAATCAAGGATAAACCAGGCATTTAATCGGTATAATCCGCAGGTAGTATTCCATGCAGCAGCGCACAAGCATGTGCCAATAATGGAAAAGAACCTGCAGGAGGCAGTATTCAACAATGTAGTGGGAACAGCAAACATAGCGCAAGCCTGTGGAAGGCACCGAGTAAAAAAGATGGTAATGATATCAACCGACAAGGCAGCGAATCCGGCGAGTGTAATGGGCGGAACCAAATGGCTGTGTGAGCAGGTAGTATTATCGGCAACAAGGGAATGGAAAGACACAGCATACATAACGGTAAGGTTTGGGAATGTGTTAGGCAGTCGGGGGAGTGTGGTGCCGCTGTTCCAGGAACAGATTAGGAAAGGCGGACCCATAACAGTAACGCATCCCGAAATGACAAGATACTTTATGACAATACCGGAAGCAGCGCAATTAGTAATGTTATCAGGCTCAGTAGGGCGCAGCGGAGATCTTTATCTGCTGGATATGGGAGAACCTGTAAAGATAGTAGATTTGGCAAAAGACATGATAAGGCTTAGTGGATTAGAGCCTGATGTAGACATA
>JAPXND010000137.1:0-5132 GCA_033808695.1 Armatimonadota bacterium | reverse complement strand
CAGCTATTTACATCATGATAAATATCGCTTCTGCGCTTGCAGGACATGACATGATAGAAGTGCTGATTCCCGGGCTAAGTTATCCTTTCAAATTTGCAACCCCGGAAAATAAATGGGCATCTAAATTTCTTGATAGAATACCATCCTGGCTGTCGGTAAGCGACCAAGAAGCTGTAAACAACTTTTGGAATGGAGCAAGCTCTCTATATAAACCTGAGAATTATATTGCTTGGCTGATTCCCACTTTTATGTGGACTTTATTTATTACCACCCTATTGTTCACCATGCTGTGCATGACAGTTATACTCCGCAAGCAATGGACTGAAAACGAAAAACTTACCTATCCGCTTGTTCAGCTACCTCTTGATATTACGCAGGAGAAATCATCATTCTTTCGTAATCGAATAATGTGGACAGGTGTAGTTATTGCTGTTGTATTTGATATAATTCAGGGTCTTCATCTGCTATACCCAACAATTCCGGATTTTCCTATACGCGAAATAAATCTTATGAATTATTTTACAACTCGCCCCTTAAATGCTATAGGAAATTGTCCCGTTTACTTTTATCCATTTGGAATAGGATTAGGCGTATTGCTGCCATTAGATCTATCATTTTCAACATGGTTTTTCTTCCTTGTGTGGAAAGCAGAGGCTGTAATATCTGCAATGTTCGGCTGGGATCAAATTCCGCGTTTTCCCTATGTAACGCATCAGTCATTTGGCGCATATATGGGAATATGCTTGTTTGCCATTTGGACAGGAAGAAAGCACTTTGCCAATGTATTTACAAAAATGTTTGATAAAAATACAGATATGAATGATTCTGATGAACCTTTAAGCTACAGAACTGCAGCAATGGGCGTTATTATAGGATTGTTAATATTGATAGTGTTTCTTATGAAGATGGGAATGGTATGGTGGCTGGCAATTCTGTTTTTTGCCATCTACATGGCTATGTCTATTGGCATTACCCGAATGCGCGCCGAGCTTGGACCTCCTGCTCATGACCTGCATAATGGCGGACCGGATTCCATCCTTCCCGACCTGATAGGAACCACACATCTTGGTCCTGCAAATCTTGTTGTGCTTTCACTTATGTTTTGGTTCAACCGTGCATATAGAGCACATCCCATGCCATTCCAGCTTGAGGGATACAAAATGGCGGAAAGGGCATCTATAAATTATAGAAAGCTATTTGCCGCAATCCTTACAGCTGTAATTGTCGGAACCATTGCCAGCTTCTGGACAGAGCTGCATGTAAGCTATAAATTGGGCGCTGGCGCCAAATATGGCCCGCCAAATGTAGATCTGATATTTGGCTCAGAACCATATAACAGGCTGGATGCATGGTTAAATGGCAGTATCCCGTCTACAAACGGAGTGCGCTGGGCTATTCTGGTAGGCTTTACACTAACAATTATTTTGAATTCTCTGCGAATGAAGCTTGCATGGTTCCCGCTACATCCGGTCGGTTATGCAATATCAAGCTCATGGTCAATGAATATGCTCTGGGTCTCTATGTTTATAGCCTGGTTAATAAAGCTCATTTTGCTTAAGTATGGCGGATTGAAACTGTATAGAACCGCCGTTCCGTTTTTTCTGGGGATAGTTATAGGCGAATGCTTAATGGGGAGTATTTGGACGATAATTGGGATATTGCTCAATGTGCAAACCTACGCTTTTTGGCCATAACTCTAATGGATAGACATAACCGGTATTGACATATTGATTAGTTATATGATATAAATAATGTTGACAATTAAATAGATCATACGCCGTAGACCACAGGTGCTTTGCATAATAGATGAAAATCTGCCTGTCGAGGCTGGGAGAAGCTGAATCACCATATTCAGCCATGATGATGAATTATAAGGATCCCGGTTGCTGCGGAGATCCTTTTTTTGTTGAATATTTTACCGGTATTTAGAGGAGGTGAATAGATTGCCGAAGCAAAAAAATATTGATGATGTAGCATCATTGAAACAGGATGTTGAATCATCAAGCGCTATGCTAGTTACCGACTACAGAGGATTAACCGTATCTGAAATCACCGTGCTCAGACGCAAGCTGCGTGAAACCGACACGGAATACAAGGTTGCTAAAAATACACTGCTCACTCTGGCAGCCGGCGAACGCGCAACCGATGAGTTTGTTAAGATGCTTGAGGGTCCAACTGCAATCGCTTTTGTAAAAGGCGATGACCCTGTTGCTCCTGCAAAGGCAATTGTTGATTTTATAAAAGATCACAAAAGCATGTCAATTAAAGGAGCATTTGTAGAAGGACAGGTATTAGATACAGATGAGGTAACTGCTCTTTCAAAAATTCCGCCTAAGGATATCCTTATCAGCAGAATGATCGGTTCTATACAGTCGCCGATTTCAGGTTTGGTAGGAACCCTTCAGGGAACTATATCAGGATTAGTTTACACACTGCAATCCGTAGCAGATCAAAAAAGCGGATAACAACTTAAAAAAATATAAAACATGGAGATTAACAAAATGTCAGAAAAAATTGAATCTATAATTGCATCAATCGATGCATTAACCGTTCTTGAACTTAGTGAACTGGTAAAAGAATTACAGGAAAAATATGGCGTATCTGCAGCAGTACCAGTTGCAGCAGGTCCTGTAGCAGCAAGCGCTGAAGCAGCTCCCGCAGCTGAAGAAAAAACCAGCTTTGATGTTATACTTGCCGGTGCCGGCGATAAGAAAATCCAGGTTATCAAAGTCGTTCGCGAAGTTACAAGCCTTGGACTTAAAGAAGCAAAAGACCTTGTAGAGAGTGCACCTCAGCCTTTGAAGACCGGCATTAACAAAGAAGAAGCAGACGCACTTAAAGCAAAACTCGAAGCAGAAGGCGCAACTGTAGAGATTAAGTAAATATAAAACTAATAGTTTTATCAATTACAAACCGGTATTATGTTATAAATAAGTAGCTAATGCCGGTTTTTCTATAAATGCCGGTATTAATCCCTTGCAAATATTGTATAAAAATCTTAATATAAAAGTATTATGGAAAATTGGTTATATTAAGAAATCGCTGTTATAATGTATTAAAATAGAAAGGTTGTTTATTTATACTTCACACTGATACATAGGAATAACAATTGCCTGATATAAACCGTCAAATTGAATATTGGGATAGCATTGCAAATGAGAAAGAATTCACTCTTCCATTAGATACCAATAGCTTTGGAGCGCTGGTTGAATATGATGATCCCTTACTCGATTATGGATGCGGATATGGACGCATTGTTGGCGAACTTATTAGAGACGGATACACCAATATAACCGGCGCGGATGTATCCCCTGAAATGATAAAGCGCGCCGCTGCAGAACACCCGGACGCGGCATTTATTCAATTAGATGACTATAAGCTGCCGTGCCCCGATGAAAAATTCAATGCCGTATTGTTAATTGCCGTGCTCACCGCAATTCCAAATAACAGCTATCAAAAATCAGTAATTGATGAGTTGTTCCGTGTTTTGAAACCGGGTGGATTTATATTTATCACCGACTTTTGTTTGCAGACGGACGATCGCAATTTGAAGCGCTACAGGGAATGGAAGAAACTATACGGCACCTATGGCGTATTTAAACAACCATACGGAGCTATACTCCGTCACCACGATTTGCATTATATAAGAAGATTAACATCCAATTTTGAACTGATAAGCCTTATAACAACCGATGCTGTAACCATGAACGGAAACCGGGCAAAGGCTTTTCAATATTACGGACGTAAACCAAGTGATGATGAAAGAAAATCAATTGACGGCGAGCTATTTTAGTAAATCTGCCATAAAGGAGTGTTGAAAATGAACAAGGAATTGCTTGCAGCTAAACTTATACGCGATATACCGGATTTTCCGCAAAAAGGAGTTATATTTAAAGATATTACACCTGTTTTACAGAATTCAGAAGCATTTGCACAAGTGATAGAGCAAATTTCCACGTGTGCAAACAGCTTAAATGTTGATGCTGTTGTAGGTATTGAATCAAGAGGATTTATCTTTGGGTCGCCGGTTGCACTTAAACTTGGCAAAGGATTTATTCCTGTTAGAAAAGTTGGAAAACTGCCATACCATACTATTAAGCGTGAATATGCCCTTGAGTATGGAACAAATGCAGTGGAAATGCATAGTGATGCCATATCACCGGGGCAGCGGGTCGTTATAATTGATGATCTCCTGGCTACAGGCGGAACTGCATCAGCAGCCATACAACTTGTAGAAGAGCTTGGTGGAATTGTGGCTGGTTTGATATTCCTGATAGAACTTGAATTTCTTGACGGTCGTTCGCTGCTTAATGGATATAATGTAGAAAGCTTCATTAAGTATTAAAAAGAACCTGTGATACTTTTTCTATAAATTCGCCTTCTATGAATAGATAATTTATATGTCAGAGATACAACTTAAAATCAAGAAATACCTCTGATGCATCAGTATATAATATAAATCATGTCAAGAAACCTCTTTTAAAAGAGGTTTCTTTTATAATTAATCCGGAAGCCGTCCTTCATACATTATACAGAATTCGCCATAGACTGCACCCCAGAATGGCGCTGTCCACTTTTTGGCAGCCTGCATGGTTGACATATACAAAGCTTTAAGTAATGCTTTATCGCTTGGAAATACTGACCTTTGTCTGTTTAGCTGCTTGTAAATATTGTTCAGAATCCTTTCATCACAGAATGACTGTGCGCCCAACACAAAACAAAAAACTCTCTTGGGTATAATATTCAAGAGGATTATTGTATAAATAAAGCCGGCAATCACTTATTCTTCCGGAGACTTATATTTCAACTTATCCCCTAAGGCTCTCTTTTCATCCGCCAAACGATTCAATTCATCTGCCTCAGTTCCCTTTTTCGTCTTCGCCTGCGCTGCTAATGCTTTTGCATACGAATAATATACTTCATAATCATTTGACAGCCAAAGAAGCTTTTGATAATCAAAATAATAATCTGTTTTGCTATATCTTTTTTCTCCTGTTATACTATTTCTTCCCTTACCTGTTGTTATAATTTTTAATGCTGCGTCATACTTCTCATATGCTTTATTGAATAGCTCATCAGCTTCTATTCCTTCTTTTATTTCTGCTTGAAGCTTTAGTGCATCAGCATAAAAC
>JAPXND010000136.1:0-5197 GCA_033808695.1 Armatimonadota bacterium | reverse complement strand
TGAAGATGATGGATTGACCTATGACTATCAGAAGGGGATTCAAAACAAGGTTGATATAACTTGGGATTCTGCCTCAGGCTCTGCAGAAATCAACAGAACCGGCAAATACGACGGCGTCAAATATGAAGTCATTGCCAGCGAGGTGTTTAACAAGTAACTGACCGCTTATATGCTGAAAAAGCTCCGGCAGAGATTTCTATCGGAGCTTTCGGTATTTATTCTGCATCTATGGATTAGCTGGTTCATTGGCATATTCTTGTTAGGTTGAAATGTGAGTCTAATAAAAAAGGAGGTTAATTAAATGCACAGTAATAAAGGATTTACACTTATTGGATTGTTGGTTGTTATTGTAATTATAGCAATATTAGCAGTAATTCTATTTCCGGTATTTGTAAAGGCAAGGGAAACCGCAAGACAGACGATATTTTTGTCAAACATAAGACAACTGGGAGCAACAGCAGCAATATATGTTAAAGACAATATGGAAAAGAAACTCATCCCAGCTGCATATTCTGCAGAATTGAATACTCAGCAGTCTGCAAAAACTAATACGCAAACCAAATCAAAGGGAGTTATACAAAAAATGTCTCGGGCAAAAGTATCAAAAGTATATCCTGGTGTGTGGAAACTGACTTTCAATGAGCCGGAACCTCATACCCCTATCTCACTGTTTCCACATAAGCCTGCAGCGAAGGGAATTTATAAGCTTCCAGCAGTTAATACTTATCCTATCAACCCGGCTCGTATTAAAGGGAAAGCAACAGAGCGCGGATATCGGCTCTCCATTCCGCTTGGTGATGATGAACAGGTTTACGGCTTGGGTCTCCAGCTTATGTCGCTCAATCAACGCGGCAAGAAAAAAATGATCCGCGTCAACAGCGACCCAAAAGCTGATCTTGGCGATTCGCATGCCCCAGTACCCTTTTATGTAACTACATCCGGCTATGGAATATTGATTGATACATTTAGATACGCCACTTTCTATTTCGGTTCAGAAAAGCGCAAAAGCATTTCCAAATCAGATTCCGCCGGCAGCAGAATAGATGCAGCTGCCGGTGAAGTTATAATAGAGATACCGAGAGCTAAAGGCGTAGATATATATATATTTGCAGGTCCGGATATGTTGAATGCCGTCCAGCGTTACAACCTCTTTTCAGGAGGAGGATGTGTTCCGCCGATGTGGGGACTTGGAGTTTGGTATAGATGCAAATTTGATTTCAAAGATGAGGAAGTTATTGCCGCTGCTAAATCTTTGAGAGATGAAAACATCCCCTGCGATGTGATTGGTTTGGAGACAGGCTGGCAGGCTCATTCATACTCATGCACCCACACATGGGGCGACCGATTTCCAAATCCGGAAGAGACAATACGCAAATTGAAAGATATGAACATGTATACTAATGCATGGACGCATGCGTTTACCCATCCCGATTCGCCAATATATGAGGACCTGATTCCCTATTCCGGTGATTATCTCGTTTGGGATGGACTTGTGCCTGATTTTGCGGATGAAAAGGCACGTAATATCTACACAGATTTTATAGAAAAAACGCATATAAACAAGGGGGTTTCCGGCTATAAGCTTGATGAATGCGACAACTCCGATTATATATTCTATTCATGGTCATACCCAGAAATCAGTCAATTCCCGTCTGGACTTGATGGTGAACAGATGCACTCTGCCTTTGGATTCTTGTATCAGAGCGCCATCCATCAAATCTTTGAGAAAAAGCAGCAAAGAACATACGGCTATGCTCGGTCATCATACGCTCTTGCAGCTCCACTCCCATATGTGCTCTACAGCGACTTATATGATCACAAAACCTTTATACGCGGCATTGCATCATCAAGCTTTAGTGGATTGCTATGGTGCCCGGAGGTCCGCGATGCATTTACATCAGAGGAACTAATCCGCCGCATTCAAAGTGTTGTATTCTCTCCTCAGACTATCATGGATGGGTGGCATATCAAAAATCCGCCTTGGAAACAGTGGGTAGCGGTTAAGAACAATGCAGATGAATTTGACGAAGACAGTGAAAGAGTAACTAACATATGCAGAGATATGTATAAACTCCGAATGATGCTGATACCTTATATCTATTCTGCTTTCATCAACTACCATAATAACGGAACCCCGCCTTTCAGAGCTTTGGTAATGGATGACCCCAAAGACCCCAATCTATGGAATATTGATGACGTCTATATGATGGGTGATAGAATTTTAGCCGCTCCTGTTGTTGCTGGTCAAAATGAAAGGGATGTCTACTTGCCCAAGGGATCATGGCGCGACTTCTGGACAGGCGATAAATACGAGGGCGGCAAAAGCTACCATTTATCTGTTCCGCTTGATAGGATTCTGGTTTTTGTAAAAGATGATTCAATTCTTCCAATGGCAGAACCGGTTATGCACACCGGAGACCGTTCATTATATAAGCTGACAATGCGAGTATATGGCAATGGAAGCAATGGAATTACACTCTATGAAGATGATGGATTGACCTATGACTATCAGAAGGGGATTCAAAACAAGGTTGATATAACTTGGGATTCTGCCTCAGGCTCTGCAGAAATCAACAGAACCGGCAAATACGACGGCGTCAAATATGAAATTATCGCCAGCGAGGTGTTTAACAAGTAACTGACCGCTTATATGCTGAAAAAGCTCCGGCAGAGATTTCTATCGGAGCTTTCAGCTTTTAACCCATATTTATTCTGTATCAACAACTGCCTGAATGCTATGACAGCATACCATCGATATCTTCAACCACACAAATAATGTGCAGCATACTGCACATATCTTTTTCAAAAAATAATTATTGCAGCATTCAAATACTTGTGATAATATAAATCCATGCTGTACCAGCTGGTGTTAAACTGAATATCATATAGAGCGAACAGAATACTATAGTTACTTGGTAGTATGATTTATGAATACAATTTCCTGTTAATTAGCATATTCTTGTTAGATTGAGAGGTTAATTCATGAGGTCACTTACTGCTGTATTTCTAATGTTGTTTATCTTGATACTCCTGCCTGCAAATGCAGAAATCAAAGAAACTAAAGATAAAATTCTGACTGCATCATATAACAGGTTTTTCAAACTTGCTCAGGAGCCCAAATACAATCTTCCCAAGGAAATGGACTCCAAAAACGATGTTTGGTTGTTTGTCTCACAGGCTGGGGCGACAATAGAAATAGTTGCCTTATCCCCAAAATCTGTTCCCGCAATTGATACAGCGTATCGGCTTCAAACTGCTGTCAGGAATACGCTCTTATCGTCATCAGATATCAAATACTGCGATGATGACAACTATTCAACTGCAATGCTGCGTTACTCAAAGGCAAAACTGTTCCAAACAGAATCAACAACAGAAATTGAAATAGATAAGATAATATCAAATCTCAAATCAGCAGGATTTTCACCATCCATAAGGCTCAGGGTAAGCAATTGGAATAATTACACAATCCAAATCAAACCAGCAGGTAAATCTAAACATTACAGCTATTATAATATCGGTTCTTCAGCCAAGTTGAAAAAATCTGTATCATCAATATCTATTTCTAAATACTATGGAATTGTATTCATTGGGTTGCAGCTGTTATTCCCGCTGCTCTTTATTATAGTGATATTTTACTTGTTGAATAAAATATTAAAAGATAAAAGCATGCCAACTGGAAAAAAGATTTATCTAATAAATAAGATGCCAGTATATATGATAATTGCTGTATTCGTGTCGAATATTGCTATACTTGCAGCTTCTGTAATTTTCTTCATAGAATTAACATTTAAAATAAATGATCTATGGTTTGGCAGTTTTAAATTTAATAAACATTTCACTTGTTATGTATTAATTTCATCAGTATTTATATTTTTAACTATAATAATATCTCATTTTGCGACAAAAAAATTATCAAAAGAAATAGAAGCGGACTTGCCGGAAACGAAACTTTCATTGCCGGAAAAGAAGATAAATAGAAAAAATCTGATATTATCGCTGGTCGTTTTGATTATCTGTTTAGCATTAATGAACTCTAGATTATATGTAAAGGATAAAAATACTAGTAAGATTCTCAATCTTGCAGGTACTTTTTTGCTTGTTGGTTCGGGATTTATAACTAATGTATTTTTAAATAGAAACCAGAAAAAGGCTTTTACTGAAATTGCTGAATCACTTGGAATAGATGCATCAAATATTGAAACAGAAAAATCTGAAATCAGCTATAGAATAACAAACATTGCAAGAAGCTTTGGCATAAATTTCAAAGAAGTAGAAATAGATACATCATCTTATGGTTTAAGGTATATTCAAGCTATGGTATCAGCAAATAAAAATATAGTCATCAGCTATAAAGCATTAAGAGAGCTATCCAACGATGAGTTGGATTTTATAATATCACACGAACTAGCTCATATTAAAAATAAAGATATAAGAGTTGTATTAGCAAATTTATTCTTCATTCTTGTTATTTTCACAATGATATTTATGTTTAATCGCCTGCCTTTAAACCTCAAATCATCAAGCAGCTTTATGGCTGTTTATACTTTAATATTAATTATTCTAATGCCGCTTCATTTCATAGTTAATTTGATGATACGAAAAAAGTTAGAATATAAAGCCGACCAGCTGGCGCTTAAGGAAACACGAAATCTATCAGCAGCTCAATCTGCATTGATGAAAATCATGAAGTTCTCACCTAATCCTTTTTTTCATGAATACGAGAATATGTCTACCCATCCCAAACTAACAAAACGAATCGATGCCCTAAGAAAAAGCGCTGAAAAAATTGGGCTGCCAGTTTCAGATGTTCCGCGCCCTGTATTCGAAAGTGAATCAGCCGGCAATAACGAAGAATAACTAATTTTCCGCCGATTACTTGTGAAAAAACCCCGTTGATTTAATCAGCGGGGCTCTTTTTGTGCAGCTATAAGATTTAATGGCTGCCGGACTAGGGCTCGAACCTAGAGCCTCCTGATCCAGAGTCAGGCGTTCCGCCAGTTGAACTATCCGGCAATGCGTAATTACTTTACAATATCTTAACCAAAAAGTC
The DNA here is from genome assembly GCA_033808695.1 of Armatimonadota bacterium. Taxonomy (GTDB): domain Bacteria; phylum Armatimonadota; class UBA5829; order DTJY01; family DTJY01; genus JAPXND01. Next base: position 147 of record JAPXND010000136.1, on the reverse strand, counting down.
AATATCCCTCGCCTATTTCACTGTACATTAAACAAAGATAGGTTACACAATGAAGGAGGGAAAAGAGCGGGAAAAGGTTAACCAAAATGAAAGGTGAAGTTCGCCAACAAAACCAATCAAGGAGGAACCAAACCCCGCATGATAAGT
>JAPXND010000135.1:0-5283 GCA_033808695.1 Armatimonadota bacterium | reverse complement strand
GGATGAATACATTGATATACCCTATAAACCTATTCCTAAAGCGGTAAGGATATTCCCATACGGTGTAAGCCGAAACAGACTAGAAAAGGCTATAAGAGAGCTTAGAGCTTCAGCATACATTGTTAAAGACTGGAAAGAGGCGGATGTTATTCTTACATTAAAGGCGCATGCTCAAAAAGAGCCTGCAAAGCTTCATGAAGCATCTGGGGGGAATATTCCACTAACCATCATAAAGAGCAATACATATAATCAAATTGTTAATGCGGTAAAAGATCTGTTTAGAAATGGCAGTAGTCAGAGAGATGAAGACGATGCAATAGATGAAGCTCAGGCTGCAATTGAAGCAGTTATTGACGGCGAAGAATCAATAGAACTCATGCCGCAAAACAGTTACATACGCCGTTTGCAGCATAAAATGATTGAGGAAAACAACCTCAACTCTCAGAGTATTGGAATAGAACCAAATCGCAGGATACTTGTATCCAAACGATGATATGCCAATATATGGCATAACTGTCTTCTATATACTGCACTTTGCAATATCGTTATAAATCTGTTATAGTCTCAATAAACCCTGTATGGAGATATTGTGAAATCATACTTTATCACATTTGAAGGTCCCGAGGGGTCGGGAAAATCAACGCAGGCTGAATTGCTTAAGGAAACATTTGAGGATGCCGGATATCCTGTGGCGCTTACAAGAGAGCCCGGAGGCGATCAGGTAAGTGAAAACATCAGAAACATCCTGCTCCATGGCTCCGATAATTCGGTTACAGACCGCGGTGAACTGCTTCTCTATTTGGCAGCGCGTGCAGAACACACAGAAAAAGTTATACGCCCAAAATTGAATAAGCGCTGTTCTGTAATATGCGGCAGATACATCGATTCCACTGTTGCATATCAGGGTTACGGCAATGGACTTGAGCTTGATATGATTCACAAAATGAACGATTTTGCCACTGCAGGGCTGATGCCGGATATCACTTTTTTGATGGATATTGATGTTGAAATTGGACTGAAACGCCAGAGTAACTGGAACCGAATGGAAAGAAAGTCGTTAGAATTTCATAAACGAGTAAGAAACGGATTTCTTAAAGAAGCAGAATACCATCCTGAACGGATTGTTGTAATAAATGCTGAAGATAGCATTGAAAAGGTAAGAGCGGATATTATACAATACATTAAAAATCGCTTTGGGCTAAGGCTTAATAGTTTGTAGGAGGCAGAGATATGAAACTCGCAATTACAGTTGTTCATGATAGGGATAAGAATAAAATATCTGATACCTTATTGAAGTTTAACTTTCAATTTACAAAGCTTGCAAGTACCGGCGGATTTTTGAGAGAAGGAAACGTAACTTTTCTCATAGGTGTTGATGATAAACGCCTAGATGAGCTGCTAAGTTTGATTGGTGAAAACTGCCGAACCAGAGATCAATATGCCAACTTTGTTCCGCCGGATGCTGGCGCTATAGGAGTATTTATGCCAAGCCCGGTTAAAGTACAGGTTGGCGGCGCTATTGTCTTCGTTATCGACATAGAGCGGTTCGAACGATTCTAAAACAGTTTAAGGCTTTTTAATGAGGTTCTCTGATATATATGCACAGGATACGGCAATACGTGTATTGAAATCAGCAATACGGCGTAATTCCGTTGCTCAAGCCTATCTGTTTACTGGTCCTGAAAGGTGCGGAAAAACTTCTGCTGCACTTGCATTTGCATCAGCACTGAATTGCCTTGAATCAAACGGCGGAGATGAGGCATGCGGTTCGTGCATATCATGCATGCAGATTGACTCTGGCACAAGTCCCGATGTTATTCTTATCAAACCCGATGGGAACCAAACCAAAATTGAGCAGATGCACAGCATGATAAAAGATCTCAATTTTGCTCCTGTATCACGCAAATACAAAGTCTATATTATAGAACAGGCGGACACACTCAATACAAGCTCGGAAAACAGCATTCTGAAAATATTGGAAGAACCGCCTGTCTATGCTGTTCTTATTCTGCTGTCATCCAATCCCAACTCACTTCTGCCTACAATACGCTCACGATGTCAAAAAATTCGATTTCGAAAAGCAAGTTTTGATGAAGTTATGAATTACATCTCTGCTAATTCGCAGGTTGCCGGTGATGAACAGCGGGTAATCGCTGCATCTTCACAGGGGCTGATAGGCAGGGCGTATATGATGCTGTCTAACCCTGATTTTGTTCAGGAACGCGAGCAGGTGATTAAGGAACTCAACACCTGGGTCAATGCTCCCGATGTTTACAGCATTAGATTTGCTGAAACACTGAGGAAAATTGCTGAGCCGAAAAAAAACGATTCCGATGACAGATCGCGCATACGGCGGTTAAATGATCTCCTTGATTACATTATGTCCTGGTATAACGATTTGCTGGTTCTATCAATTTGCGGCATTGATTCACGGGTGATAAACTACGATTATATTGATGATCTTGTATATCAGGCAGGCATATATACCATTGATAGAATCACAAAATCAATACGTTCCATAATGGATACACAGCGTTATCTGGAAGGCAATATTACACCCCAGCTTGCTTTGGAAAATCTTCTGTTCAATGCGCGGCCGGATAAAGTCTGATTCATTGCTGCTGCATTTATTTCCCAGCAGGATGGTATTATAACTATATCGGCTCTGACGGCTTTCAGACTCATTTTTATGGCATTGAATCCGCTCTCTGCCATGCGCTTCATATCATCTTCCCAAAAAGCCTTGTTTGGGGTAGGCGCTCTGAAGTATTGCGATCCGTATATGAATGGATATTTTATAATACTAATTACTAATCATTTAAATTGATTTTTGTTATTCCCGAAGGCGGTATAGAATACCTTGTTATCTCTCCGTCTATGCTTACGGTTGTGTTCACAGTTTTTGTTGTTGTGTTAAGATAGAGCAGCTCAGATTTTGATATCTGGGAAGCATACAATCCGTCCTCTTTCATATCAATAACAGGATAACCGAACTCAGCCATACCTTCTGAAAGCAGCTTGGACATTTCCAGCAAATCAGCGACTCTCTTTGCAGAGCCTTTGCCATATTTTCCGCTTACGGAATCTCCTCTGAACAGAATCTTCTCAGGTTCATTAGTGCCTTCAACACTAACAAATTCATCGCTGCCCATTGCAATTAACATTCCGCCGCGTTTTATCCATTTCGATATCAGCTCAGCATCCGATGTTTCCATTACTCCGCCATTATTAATCACAAGAATCTTGTATCTTTTTAATGCATTGTTGCGAAGCATAATTTCATCAATATAATCGTGGTCTGCATATTCACGAAGCTTTGCTGATCCATTCGAGAATTTGCCGAATTCAGCTGCATTATCAAGAGTCATTGCCACATTTGGATACCATAATGCTATCGGCACTACAGGCTTTGTTTTCTCCAAATATTTGAAGGCTTTTCGCTGAACGTCCATTCGTTCCTCTGAGCTTATGATATTGCGGCTATAGTCATGGAGATGATCACTGCCGGAAATAGTAGCGTTGTAAATGCGTCCGGGAATTGTGTTTATATCGATATTAGAAGCTGGTTCAAACCCAAAACTAGCGCCAAAATGGCGTCCGGATGATGCAACCAGCCTTGTAAGAACATTGTTCCACTGATATCCTGGACCCTCATTTGTTATTCGTACGCCACAGCCGTTTTTTGCTGCAATCCTGCATTGTTCGGAAAAATCTGAACCATGCTCCGGCGCTCCGTTCCCTCCGGTGCATAGATAAACTCTTGTATTGGGAAATATGCGTTTTGTTTCTGCAAGCCACCAATCCGATAAGTCGGTCATTGCCGCACGATACCAGGTTACAAAATCCAGCCATTGTCTTGCAGCAAGCGGGTCTCCAGAAGCAATTTTTTTTCGGAATACAGTAAGAGTATCTCCGTATCCTGGAAAGTCTATTGAATCAAATCCCGAATACGATGTTCCCCATGCAGCATTGAGTTCATTTATAGATGGATATCTCTTCTCTATGTATGAACGATAATCAGCCAGGGCATATGGGTCATTGCACCAAAATCCCTGATGTGCATGGTAGTCGCCCGGAATCTGCTGTGTCCATCCGCCAAACACCGAATATATCGCCTCGCCATAATCACCCTGTATGCCAACCAATACCGATTCCAGTATTTCATCTTTATCGTATCTTTCTGCAAATTTGCTAAGGAATCTTGTTATCCATTTCTTGAGATTTGGATTCCAGAGCGATTCAATCTTGCTGTCTATGCCGCATTCCAAACACCTGCAGGGAAAATGATCCTTAGTCTCTCTGAACCAGTTCGGAATGGAATATGCTGGACCCACAATAAGGAATGGCGTCCACTTCATGTCATTGGCTTTAAGCACCTCAAATTGCTTGTCCCATAGCCGCCAATCCCATTTGCCATAGCCATCCTTTTCGCATGTTTCCCATGTAACATAGGTTTCTACACTTGTTGCTCCCAGAGATTTGTATAGTTTAATTGTTGCATCGTTTCTATTACCGCCAAAAGGGATTTCATAGCGGCGATGTGGCGCTGTAACTTCAAGGCTGTTGTCTCCATAAACGTAACGCATTCCCTTCTTAGGCTTTCCGTTTTGCGGAAGCTGCAATATTGATTTCGTAAGTCTGGCAGTGCGTTCCTCGTTTGATGCAGCCTCTATATCCGGCTTAGTTGTATGAAGCTCTATTCTTGATATTTTAAGTACGCCGGAAAAAGTAAATCTAATATCCGAACCGCCGTTCTGTATTCCTTTAAAATCTGTGATTTCCAATGGAATAATTATCCTATCCCACTTTTTCGTCATAGACATCTGTATTCCTGAAACCTGATAATAATTCTTTACTGTGGATGTATATTCAGCATCTATCTGCCCAGGCATATCATCAAAAAAATTTACCACAAGCCAAACATCTGTACCGGCTTTAGGACGAAACTCTGGTTCAACTCTGAAATACATATAGTGAGTATCATCGATGCTTACCACGGCATCACGGCCCTCTATAGCTGCAGTCTTGTATTTTCCGTCCGGATTGCTGATGATATCTATACCATTCTTATCAGTGGGAGTATAGTATGCAGTCATTGTGGCTGAGCCGGCAGATCCTATTAATAATCCTAAAAGTCCTGTTAAAATAAGCTGTTTAATCATTCAATACATCTCCTATTTAGACATTTTATAGAATTAACTATGATAAAGCCTGACCTTCATCGCAAAAGGCGCCCGGAATGTGAGATACCCTAATTGGCGAATTGTTGGAAAAGTATACCTC
>JAPXND010000134.1:0-5294 GCA_033808695.1 Armatimonadota bacterium | reverse complement strand
AGGTAGAGCTCAGCATAAATAAAGGAAAATGGAAAGAGATAGAAAAGAATGGTGTTGTAAAAGTTAATGCCAATAAACCGCTTAAGGTGAGAATCAGCTTAACTAATGTAGGTGAAGCAAAGTGGCTTGCATCTAATGAAGCTGGAGGCGTTTGGCTTGATATCAACGGTGTTAATTCCGGAAATCCTATTCCAAATGATGTTCCCTATCAGGGGTCTGCTGTTATATCTGGTATAAAGATTCCAAGCATAGGTTCTGGGGACAGAAAGATAATCGAATTTAGATTGAAAGCCATTGCAAGAGCAGCATTTGGTGAAAGGTTTAGAATAGAGCTGTATGCCGAGTAATTAAGTAATACCTAAGCTGCAAATGAAAACATATTGAGCTATAGAAAAAGCCCTGGAAAGTTAATATCTCCAGGGCTTTGCTTATTCAACTATTATATATCTGGCTCTAAAAGTCCGTAATTTCCATCTTTTCTTTTATATATTACGCTTATAAGATTGGTGTCTGCGTTCATGAATAGATAGAAATCATGATTAACAAGCTCCATCTGCATAGCGGCTTCATCCGGTGACATAGGCTTTAATGTGAATTTTTTTGAACGAACAATGGTTGCAGGTGATTCATCATCAGCCTGTTCAATATCTTCTGCAAAATTAAATTCCTGATGGATTTTACTTGTTATTCTGCCTTTATAGCGTTTAATCTGTGTCTCTAATTTTTCTACTACTTGGTCTATCGATGCATATAGGCTGTTAGTGCGTTCTTCACCGCGAAGAAGTAAGCCATCTCCTTCAAGTGTTACTTCAACAATATGCATGTTTTTCTGCACGCTTTGAGTAACAATTGCTTCTTTAATTCCCGGGAGATATTTTCCTAGTTTTTCCACTTTCTTTTCTGCATATTTTTTAAGTGCATCTGTTACTTCTAAATTTTTTCCTCTAACTGTTATTTTCATAGCCGTATGTTCCTTTCAGATTATTTCTTTACTACTTCCAGAGACTTAACAGCTAATAAATTTTAACATTGAAGCATTTCTGTGTCAATCAATAAAAGTAGTAACTATATTAATATAAATGCATTATCCTATCCAAATAGGCGAGGTCCATGCTGACTCATAGTCATTTTGGACTATTCTAATGTAGTAAGAGGCTGTTTTGCTATTCGTATAGTATTTATCTACCCATTCCAGTTCAATGTTATTCTCACCATGGCAAAAGATGGTGTCTGCAACACTTGCGTTTTTCATGATGCGGATGTGGTTTATGCCATTTGTACCGATGCATTTCAGCTGTAAAACGGGCAAAACCCCATCCTCTAAGGGAGGTATTTCTGAGCCCATGGGAGCGTTATTTATATTTAAAGCTATAAGTATTGGGACCCCGGTTGTTGCATAGCAATTACGTCTATGCAGTTCCCAAAATACGGATTCCCTTGTGAGTTGATCTGAAATTATTGCCGTAAGTCCGCTTCCCAAATGGTGAAAGAGATGATGGTGTTTTATCACCGGACTTTGAGCATCTCCCGGGTGTCCATCATGTCCATCGGCGCCGGCTGCAAAACCAAATCGCAGCCCTTTGGTTAAAGCATCTCTTACAGTAAGAGATGGATATCTGTCTGATACTCCGCGCGGAAAATCACCATAGTATTCGCTGGAACCCCAGCATGAATACACCTCAACAAGTCTATCATATTTGGGGTTGTAAAAATCCCAGCTGCAAGGATGTGATGCTGCCGATGGATGGTGTGGAATTGTAATAGCTGGCGCTTTGATTTTATCAAGCGCATCCCATAACTCATTGGGAGAAACTGCCAGATCTGGATCTAATGTTGGTCCTCCCCAGTTTCTGGTTGAATTGATTATTGTACCGCCGGAGCCGCTAAAGTATACATTTCTGTGTCCATATAACAGGCTGGTATGTTCAAAGGCTGGTAGACAAACAAAGCTGCCATCGGTATTATATTCATCGGCGAGTTCCATGTAGTCGCTTATTTTATCTTCATGCACCTGACCTTCATGATCTGTAAGCGCATAAAAGTCCATGCCGCCTGGTCCTTTTGCATATTCATAGTTTGAGCGGCGCGATCCCATTCCACATCCAACATTGGTATTTTCAATGCCATCTACTTCACCGGAGTGGGTGTGTATATCGCCAAAATAAACATTAAACGAATCTTTTAGATATCTATTGCCTGAAGCGATAAGATCTATAGCCGGGTAGATGTTGGCGGACATTATTATAGATGGAGCTGCTGCTAATTGGATCCATCTAAGGCTGTTTGTATTTGGCGCTGCTTCGATTCTTATATGAGCCGGTTCACCTGTTTTAACCCATGATGACGGTATAGACAGTATAGCCGGACCGAATGCTGCAAAGCTTTCTTTTTTTATAACTGAGCTTAAGCATATAGATCCAAATGGTTCTGCTGCTTCTATTCTGTTTGCTGTAAACGCCAATTTGCAATCGCCTTCACTCCACATTTGTGAGTGTTTAACAACTCTTACAGATAGAGCGTATCTGCCATTTACGTATATATTCCATTTGCCGCTTGGCTGTGGAAGAGGAGAACCGTTTCCAAATCCTGAGGAAAAAATGAATCCTATGCGTTTTAAATTTGTTAAAGGTATTAAATGAGATTTCCACTCAATGGAGGAGTTTTCTTTCAGCGGAAGATACCAATCACGTAAATCGCTTGTTTCCATAAAACCAGAGATACGTTCTCCACCTTGTAATGCTCCATTTAACTGTGTTGTTTCCTGAAAACCATTAACAAGCATCATTCCTGTTTTTTGCGCGGCATAATCTATGATTTCCGGCGCTGTAATTCTGCGTGATGAACGATTGTGATAAGCATCCATAATAAAACCACCCAAAAGAATTGCATCATTCAAACTTACATGTATGTTTACCGAATAACAGCTAAAATCCTTCACTATAAATTGCCTGATAATTGGTCTGCTGAAAATTAGCTGAGGAATGATTGATTCTTGGAAAGTATGCAAATAAATGATATAATTCTATTATGGAAAAAAGTATTTTTAAGGCATGTGATATTCGAGGGATAGCCGGTAAAAACCTAACCGAGCAAGAGTCATTTCTCATTGGCAAAGCTATAGGCACATTGATAAATGGCGGCAAGATAGTAATTGCCGGTGATGTTCGCATCAGCACGCCGCAATTAATGGCATCGCTTGAAAACGGCTTAAAAATGTGCGGATGTGAAGTTATAAATGCAGGAATAATACCTACTCCGGTATATTATTTTACAAAATCAAAGCTTGGAATAGATGCAGGAGTTATGGTTACGGCATCACATAATCCGCCGGAATTCAACGGATTTAAACCCATATTGGGCAAACTGCCCATTACCGAATTGGAATTGCAAAGCATACGCGAATTAGCAGTGGAAGGTAAATTCATTGATGGAAAAGGCAGTGTAAAGTCGGTAGATTATGTTGATGAATATATAAGTAAGATTACATCATTATTTGGGTATAAATCTAATAATCGAGAGTTTAGAATTGTTGTAGACTGTGGAAATGGATGTTATTCTGACATTGCCCCAAAAGCGCTTAAGAATTTAGGTTATAGTGTAGAATGCTTATTCTGCAAGCCGGATGGAACATTTCCAAACAGAAATCCAAATTCTGCAGTAGAATCTAATCTTTCTGCATTAGCAAAGAGTGTGGCAGATAATAAGGCGGATATAGGAATAGCCTTTGATGGTGATGGTGACAGGGTATCATTTATTGATCATACCGGCAGAATGGTATCAGCAGATAAGTGCATTGTAATTTTATCAGAAATGCTTCTTAGAAACAATAAAAATCAAAAAGTGATATACGATTTAAAATGTTCATCCATTGTTCCTGAATATGTTAAAAAATCAGGCGGGATACCAATTGAGGAAAGATCCGGACATACATTCATTAAAACGAGAATGATTAATGAAAATGCACTGTTCGGCGGAGAAATAAGCGGTCATTATTTCCATAAAGCGCTTAATGGTGGAGATGATGGATTGTATACAGCGGTTATGTTGATAGATTACTTAGTGAAAAATAGTTTAAATCTCAACAGTATGGCAAACAATATTCCTAATTACGCAATAACACCCGATCTGCGTATTCCATATGAAGCCAATAGATCTGAATTTATTGATAAAATCGCATCGTCATTTCCTGAAGAAATGATATCACGTATAGATGGAGTAAAAGTTCAATTTAAGGATGGCTGGGGATTGGCGCGCATATCTGTAACTGAACCCGTTATTACAATGCGATTTGAGGCCTTTGATAAAATTCAATTAAAAAGGATTATACAAGAATTTCTTAAATCAGATGAAGTTATAAGAAATATTGTTTTATCTGAATTATCGTTAGGATAAATACAAAGCGTTTGGAGTATGATTGGTGGAATCTTCTAAAGATTCAAAACTTAGCAGAGCTGAAGATAGTATACTTATTGAAAGGATAAAGCAGGGTGACTTGTCTGCATTCGATGAGTTGATTGCTCGTTATGAGAAACAGGTATACAGTTTTGCATATAGGATGGCTCAGAATTATGATGATGCAAACGATATTGCATCAGAAGCCTTTATAAAGGTTTTTCAGGCAATTAATAAATTTCGTGGTGATTCTAATTTTTCAACATGGGTATTTCGCATTGTTACAAATACATATTTAGACAAAAAGAAACGAAGCAAAGCGCATCTTAATGTGGCTATTGATGAATATGTTGAATTAAATGAATCATCAGTTGCAAAGCAGTTTGAAGATCCTGCACCAGATCCCCTTGAAATGATGGAAGAGAGTGAACGAAAAGATATAATTCTTGATGCAATTAATCAATTGCCGGATTATCAGAGAATTATTATAGATTTGTTCCACCTGCAGGGATTATCGTATGAAGAAATAGCAGAGGTTGTATCTCTTCCTATAGGCACAGTGAAATCAAGATTGAACCGTGCACGCCTTGTATTACGAGATATATTAGAAAGAAACAGGGAACTTTTTAATGTATAAAAACGTCATAAAGTTGTAATATTAGACATTAATGTTATTTAGATAGTTGTTGTATGCTGTAATTATGAAAATTACAGTCAGGAGACCGGTATAATGAAGTGCGATAGAGTTAGAGAACTCATATCAGAATATTATGAAGACACATTGGATGCTGCTTTAAAAGAGAAAATAAGCATTCATATGGATTCTTGCGCTTCATGCAGGTATGACTTAGAAAGTATAAAGAAAACATATAAATATCTTGAGTCTATACCAGACATAGATC
>JAPXND010000133.1:0-5342 GCA_033808695.1 Armatimonadota bacterium | reverse complement strand
GGTAGATCTCAGCCGTTATGGCCTTGAATCAGAACCCGCTGTTCAGGACAGCATTAAGGCAAAGGCGGATGCTGTCTGTTTCAGTGGAGATAAACTCATAGGCGGTCCGCAATGCGGAATCATATTAGGCGCCAAAAACGTTATTGATCAAATTAAGCAAAACCCGCTTTCACGCGCAATGAGAGCAGGCAAAATGACCGTTGCCGGCCTTGAAGCGACTCTCAGGCTCTTCCTTAATCCGGAGAATCTTGAACAAAATCATCCTCTCTACCGCATGATGTCTCTTAGCGTCGAGCAGTTGATGGAACGTGCTCAATCAATCTTAAGCCGTCTTCGCCAAAATGTTGGAGATTTTGCCGATATCCAGCTGACACATGACGGCACGCAGATAGGCAGCGGTTCAGTCCCCGGCGAAACACTGCCTACCATAGTCATAGCTCTGAAGCCGTTGAAAACATCAGCCGATCTATTTGCTAAAAAACTCCGCTATGGAAATCCGCCGATGTTTACTCGTATCCGCCAGGATGCATTGCTGCTGGATCTGCGTACCATCCAGCCGGATGAAGATGATAAGGTTGTAGAAATACTCTCCCGCTTGCTTACAAGCGTTTAATTCCAGCGCTTATGGAGATGCGCATATCGGCAATACCCTAATCTTCGGCACGGTTGATCAACACAATGCGACGGTTGATGATATACACTGCGAATTATGCTCTCATTATACACATCATTCAGCCCTCTGCTTCCATCCTCTAACTTGCTTAGCTTGTAGAGTGCACTCCGAATTTGCTTCTTTACACCTGCGTTGCTCAGTTCAAGCTTTTTTGCAATGTCTGTTCTGCTGTATCCCGACTGATGCATATGCCATACCGATTTCTCACACTCCGTAAGTCCTGCGCTGTCCAAAATTGCATCTATACTGCTGTTGTTCATCTCCATATATTCCTCTGATATCGGCATGCAGATTAATTCTCCGGTGTTTCTGTTCAGCTTCATTTTTACATCAATCTGTTTTTCACTATAGGCGGGTTTCTCAGTATCTCTTTCCACTGAATGGATAAATACATCCGCAAGCAGCTCCATCACACTTGGCGGAACAGGGGTTTCTTTGAGCTCATAAGCATAGAATCTTCTCATTTCTGCCTCCAAAACTGTTATATTAGTATACAATTGTCTACTAATATAAGACATTTTACACCCAAAATTCCCTATTGTCAAGAAAAATTTTCAAATTCTTCGATTTATCAATAGCTGGAGCTGCACGGTCTTGTGGGAATCTTAATTGAGAAAAATGGAGGAAAATAAAAAAATCGGAGGCTTTTACACCTCCGATTTTCAACATATTAGTCTATGCTTACTTCTTTGCCCATGTCTGATGATTTATATATAGCATCCAGGATTTTTGCTACCATCAGCCCTTCTTCTCCCGGCACAGGAACTTGCTTTCCATTCTTGATTGCATCTACGAAATCAAATATCTCGCCCTGATGCCATTTTGACTCCGGTAGATATACTGGTGTAACATCAAGCAGTGTTCTATGCTCCTCACGGAACATTTTTACAGGTGCAAGCTCACATCCGCCTTCTGTGCCCATCAGAGATGCATTTACTACATCCTTCTCAATGTTCGCTGCAAAGCTTGATTCTATTGTTAAGCTTGACCCGTTCTCAAACCTTATCAGTCCTACTGCAAAATCCTCTACAGTGAAGTTATTGTAATCCCATTGCCCCATGTTCCCAACAATATCAGATCTTTTGCCAAACTTTGTATAACACAGTCCGGATGCCGCTACCGGCTTTGGATGTCCCATCAGCCATAGTGTCAGATCGAGTATATGGCATCCTATATCAATCAAAGGTCCGCCGCCCTGTTTGTCTTTCTGTGTGAATACACCCCATCCGGGAATTCCTCTTCGTCTCAGTGCATGTATTCGAGAATAATATATCTCACCCATATCTCCGGCATCTATAAACCTCTTTAATGCACGCGCATCAGATCTCCATCTCATGCAGTATCCAACCATCAGCTGTTTACCAGATTTTTTTGCGGCATCTACCATAGCGGCGCCTTCTATTGCGTTCATTGCTATCGGTTTTTCAACAAGCACATGCTTTCCGGCATTCAAAGCCTTTATTGTAGGATCTGCATGAAGGTAGTTTGGTGTGCATACATCAATAGCATCTATGTAATCCATTTCAATCATTTTGTTGTAATCTGTAAAAACATTTTTTACGCCAATATTGTTTGCAACTTCATTTACAGATTCTTCATTTGAATCACACAATGCCACTATCTCTGCATCCTTACAATTCTGAAGCGCTGGTATATGTGCTCCTCTGCTTATTCCACCTGTTCCTATAATTCCAATTCTTACTTTGTCCGGCACTCTATTTTACCTCCTATATCAACCTTTTATTACACCTATTGGTCTTACCCGCACTACTTTTCTTGCAATTCTCGCATCATGAACCGTCTGAACTACATCAGATACATCCTTATATGCAGACGGAGCCTCTTCTGCTAACGTACCTCTGCTTGCTGCCTTCACAATTATGCCTTTGTTTGCAAGCTGCTTTGATATACTTTCGCCGGATGCTCCAGCCATCGCTGCCTTTCTGCTCAAAGCCCGCCCTGCACCATGACAAGATGATCCAAATGTCATCTGCATTGCCTCATCTGTTCCTGCAAGCAAATATGAATATCGCCCCATATCACCCGGAACTAATACCGGCTGCCCAACAGATCTGTATGCTTCCGGTATATCCGGATGACTTGGACCAAATGCTCTGGTTGCACCCTTGCGATGCACCACAGCCTTAACCTTTGTTCCATCAATATCATGCTCTTCTATTTTAGCTATATTGTGAGCAACGTCGTATATCTGTTTCATGCCAAGCTTTTGTGGACTCTTCCTAAGAACCTTTCTGAACACTTCACGAGTCCAATGAGCCATCACCTGTCGGTTTGCCCATGCGTAATTTGCAGCACATGCCATTGCAGATAGATACTTCTGTCCCTCAGGCGATGCTGCAGGTGCACATGCAAGCTGTCTGTCTGGTACAGGGATATTATACTTCTTCATTGCATCCTGCATAATAGATAGATAGTCATCACAAATCTGATACCCTAAACCCCTGGATCCGCTGTGAATCATCACTGTAATCTGACCTGTATTATTTATTCCAAAAACGCTCGCTGCACCCGGATTGTATATTTCATCCACAACCTGAATTTCAAGAAAATGGTTTCCGCTGCCAAGTGTTCCCAGCTGTGGCTTTCCTCTATTAATCGCTTTTTTGCTTACGGCATTACAGTCTGCCATCTTAAGCCTGCCATGTTCTTCTGTTACTTCTATATCTTCATCCCAGCCGTAACCATGATCTACTGCCCATCTGCTTCCCTGTTCCATAACCTCTAAAATCTCATTATCGTCAAGGAGCAAAGCGCCCTTTGACCCAACGCCTGTTGGCACACTATTGAACAAAACATTAACAAGCTCATCAATCTTTCCAGATATCTCATCAAAGCTCAGGTCTGTTCTAAGCATCCTTACGCCGCAGTTTATGTCATAGCCAACTCCGCCCGGCGATACTACTCCTTCGTTGTATGACATTGCTGCTACCCCGCCGATTGGAAACCCATATCCCCAGTGGATATCCGGCATTGCAAGCGAATATTTCAATATTCCGGGAAGCGTAGCCACATTCGCAACCTGCTCAGGAGCTTGGTCTTCTTCTATATGTTTTACAAGCTGCTCGTTTGCATATATTATGCCGTCTACGCGCATACCTTCTTTATAACTTTTGGGTATACGCCAGCTTACGTCATTTATCTTCTCTAATTTTCCATCCCATGCGCACATAATATTCACCTTAATTCTATATACACAGCCAATTATATAATATTATTGTAGATTATGCCATACCCAATCACTCCTTTTATATGAGGAATCAATATCCTATTCTATTATCAATCTTAAAATACAGTTATGATTATAAGAGAAACAGCAATTGTTCATCAATAGCTAAGATAACATTTGCTGCAATTTAATCTAACGAAGAAATAAAAAGAGGAGTAACATGATATTACAAATAACTATATGCAGTATCTATAATATTAAAATATAAATTATAATATAACATCCGGAGGAAAAATGAATATTAACATTACCTTTGTATTAATTACGTCAGCTCTGATGGCATGCACAGGAACTATTGCCAACGCATCAACATCTCCTTCTGCATCATATGACAATGGCGCCATCTATCTCTCAAATGGCAGAAATGAATTGAAAATATCAGCCAAATCTCCAAAATTTGTCTTTACTGCCAACACTGTAAATCCAGCAAATCCAAAATCATTCAATACAGATGATCTGCTGAGCGGAAAACAAGTAAAAATAGACTACAGCGCTCTTAAAATCAACGATGAAAACAAACTAAATGTATCTGTATTGCTGAAATGGTCGGAAAAAGAACAGCTCCTTCGCAAATGGGTTAAGTACAAATTAACTGGAAAAACTCCGCTCCTGCTTGAAGAAATCATCCTAGATGACATTGATGTAAAATTAAAGAAATTCTGGACACACGGTGATTTTAGTGTAATCCCAGATGATGTTCAAAGCCATCCCATATTTCTGCAGGGATTTTTTACCGGTATAGAGTTTCCTGTTTCATCCGCCATAGCTGAAAATGATAGATTGATATTGGCGCATAGACCAGGTTTATGGATACAGCCCGGAAAATGGTATGAGTCGCGCAAAGCTGTATACGGCATCTCAGAGTATGGTGAAGAAATACAGAGCTTTGAACGCTATATAGAAATGCATCGACCCAAACCATATGGATTTCATATAAACTATAACAGCTGGTGGACTTCACCCGTGCCGTTTTCCGAAAATGATATACTTGACTTAATGAACGATTTCAGAGTAAATATGTATGAGCCATACAAAACGGCATTCGACACCTTTACGATTGATATGGGCTGGTCTGATTTAGAAACAGTATGGGAAATCAACAAAGAGCTCTTCCCCAAAGAGTTTTCCTCTATCCAGTATGGCGCTGACAAAATGGGTTCAAATTTAGGGCTTTGGATTTCTCCAAGCAGCGCCTATCCTGGAGCAGTCAACAACTATACAGCAATGGAAAATGGATATGAAGCTGTCATGGTAGGTGATGAGCCTCGAACTCTCTGCCTTGGTGGCGACAAATATGCAGCGCAGTTTAAAAACCAGCTTGTTGATATAATATCCAAATATGGTATAAAACAAATAAAACTGGATGCTTATACTCCTGTGTGCCTGTCTCTTATACACATCTGACGCTGCCGACGATGCCGG
>JAPXND010000132.1:0-5436 GCA_033808695.1 Armatimonadota bacterium | reverse complement strand
TCAATAACTTCACCCCTTGTTGTGTTCGGAAGACATTTCCATACATTATGCCATTCGTCCTCCCACTGCCTAAAATCAGGTGAATCCCATGTGCGCCATGGTTTCCATTCCGGATCTTCAGATATTCCGGCGCCGCAGAAATCGTTAGGATAGGGTGCAGGAAGCGCCATTGCACATCTCTCGGGGTTGTCATAATTCATGCATCTAATTACTATCTCTCTGCTAGTCATATTATAGGCTCCTGTAGTTTAGTAATCATACTTCTTGCCGGCAACATTTTCTATGCAAGCATTTGGATTATGTTCTGTTATTTTACCAAAGATTTACCTGCTGTCCATTATATCATAATGCCAGAAATAGTTGACACATATATGCTTATCTAATATTATTGATTATTGATACTCGAAAAGCAAGATATATAAGAGTTTTTGGAATTAAGCCGGATGGCGAGAATCAGTTAGGCGGACAGATGTCTATTCCAGAGCTGGAGGTCTATGGCAAGTAAACTGTTTTCTTGCTAACATTTAAAAACTTGACATTATGGGTGCGCTATTGATATATTTAAGTCATTATTCAAAGAAGGTGGAAATTTGGAAAACAAAGATATAAAACCCCGCACTGGAATAAGTCTTCGTGCCTTCATTATAGGCTTATTGTTAATTCCATTCAATACCAATTGGATTACAATAACAGAAATCAAGCTGAACAGCAGTGACAGCACATGCGTTTCATTATTTATGACGGTTGTTTTCATACTGTTCTTTCTCACATTAATTAATATGCTTGTAGCAAGAAGATTTCCCCGGATAGCGCTTAATCAGGCTGAGCTAATGATTGTTTATATTATGCTCAGTATATCTACCGCAATGTGCGGACATGATATGATGGGAAATCTGCTTCCTAACATAACTAATGTATACTGGTATAACACCCCGCTGAACAAATGGGAGCAGTTCTATCAGTATTTGCCAAAATGGTTTGCTGTTAGTGACAAGGATATTCTTACAGGCTTTTACAACGGAAATTCTACCTTCTATGCAAAAGAAACCATGAAAGCTTGGGCAGTACCCATTGCTGTATGGTCAGTTTTCATGATGGTTTTAGCATACACAATGCTATGTATAAACGTAATCCTAAGAAAACAATGGGCAGATAGAGAAAAGCTGACCTTCCCCATAATTCAAATGCCGCTTGAAATGACAAAACAAGGTGGAAGCAGCGGATTCTTCAGCAACAGACTTATGTGGATTGGTTTTGCAATACCGGCTGTTTTGGAATCACTTAACAGCTTAAACTACCTTAATCCCGCTTTCCCAACTGTTCAAATCAAGCTGTATGATTTGGGGCCGTTTATGCAGGTGCATCCATGGAATGGCGTTGGATGGTTCCCTATCTCATTCTATCCTTTTGCAATCGGTTTATCGTTCTTTCTTCCTACCGATCTTTCATTTAGCTGCTGGTTTTTCTACCTGTTTCGTAAGCTTACCGATGTTATAAGTGTTGCAATGGGCTGGAGAGCTCCGGGCGCATCTCCTGCCATGATGCGAATTCCGTATTTTACGGAACAGGCAGGAGGGGCATGGATTGCTATTGCTATAATGATGATCTATTCAAGCCGCAATTATCTGATACAGGTATTCAAACGGGCTTTAGGAAAAGAATCTGAACTTGATGATACCAATGAACCAATGTCATACAGAAGTGCGCTTATAGGTATTCTTTTTGGTTTCATATTCCTGTTCTTCTTTACTGTTCTGGCAGGTGCATCACCTTTCGTTCCTATATTTTTCTTTGGACTTTATTTTGTTGTAGCAATCGCTATTACCAGGATAAGAGCCGAGCTTGGACCGCCTGCACATGAATTGCACTACTTCCGCCCGGAAGAGATTATGAACGCCGTTCTTGGCACCCAAGTAATGGGAACACAGAATATGACAACGGTTACTAACTTCTACTGGTTTAACAGAGGATATCGAAACCTTGTTATGCCGCACCAGCTTGAAGCATTCAAAATTGGTGATGTTACTAAGATGAATAACCGCAAGCTGCCTGTTATCATTATGGTGGCAACATTGGTAGGTATAATTGCAACATTCTGGGCGCTTCTCCATATGTATTATATAAATGGCGCCGCAACTGCAAAAACCGAAGGTGTTTATCGAACCCACATTGGTACATATGCCTGGGATAGACTTGCAGGCTGGGTATTGAACCCAAGAAAAACCGACGTTCCAGCTGTCAGCTTTATGGGTGTGGGAGCCACATTTGCAGTATTCCTTACCATAATGCGATCCAGATTTCTATGGTGGCCTTTCCACCCAATAGGATACGGACTTGCAGTAAGCTATGCAATGGATTACTTCTGGTTTACAACCTTTATCGGCTGGACAGCCAAAGTCTTGAGTATTAAATACGGCGGAATCAAATTCTATCGCACAATGCTTCCATTCTTTATGGGATTAATCCTTGGCGATTATGTTACTGCCAGCGCCTGGACAATTGTTGGATGGATATTAGGAACGCCTATGTACAAACCATTTATCTGATATATTTGTGTAATTGAATTAGCCTATACGCTGCAGAGATATTTTAAGTGTCTCTGCAGTTTCTATATAATATCATTGAAATTTCAATATGAAAACACACACAAAACTTTTTATTATAGCAGCTATAGCAGCAATGTTTGGTTCTCTTGCCTATTACCAGAATATGCGTAATAAAGCTCCATTAAAAACATATGCCGATGAAGTGATAGTGAATAAACATCAACGCTCTCTTTTACTTATGAAAAACGGAAAATGCATCAAAAAGTATCGTATATCCCTTGGCAATAATCCAATAGGACACAAAACGCAGGAAAACGATGGAAAAACCCCAGAAGGCAAATACATCATAGATTATCGCAATCCCCGCAGTAAATATCATCTCTCACTTCACATTTCATACCCCAATGAATCTGACAAACTTCAGGCAAAGCTGAGAGGTGTTTCTCCCGGTGGAAATATTATGATACATGGCATGCCGAATAACTCTTCTGAATTAAAATGGTATAAAAGAAGGAGAGACTGGACTGCTGGATGCATTGCAGTAACCAATGATGAAATGGAGGAAATTTGGGACGCTGTGTCAAATGGAACACCAATACGCATAAATCCATGATTAATAGCTTAAGGAGATTTTATCATGAATAACAACACTCAGCCTGATATGAATAGTTTGATGTATATACCGGGAATACCGGGACAAATTTATGACTATAAGGTTATTACATCTTTGCAGGAGATGTCTCAAAGCAGCCAAGCTGAAGATATTGATATCAAGAAAATGGCTCGCTGGGCAATGAACTACCTCCTCCGCAGCCCTAGAGTTGAACTCAACTACGAGCCTATATTCAGCTGCTCAGCAAATACCTGCCCGCCCGTACCAGATGGACACGACCCGATAGTTTATGGCGATACTGACTCCCGTATGGATTGGGAGTTCTACCATATGAGAGATATTTCTGGTGCAGAAGAGGGCAAAAGCATAGAAGCCGCATTCCATAAGCGTATACGGAATTATCTGGGCAAGTTTGATATATGTTGGACAGAACCCGGAGGTTTTCTATCAGATAACATTCCGTCAGATATTATTGTTGGTAACTTATGGGCAACTACTAAGCTGCTGGTTAGTCTGTCGCTTTCATACCGGCATACAAACGATCAAAATGATAAGCAGCTTGCCAGAAGAGTATTTGAAGGCCTCAGAAATGCTGCATCATCTGATGGCAGATACTCTTGGTATCCCAGCGGATTTGGACCGGTGGATGACAACCTGAAGCCTATCGCACTGAATTGGCCAAGCACAGCTCCTCTTCCGATTGTTGAAGCATTAGTAGTTTACTGGAAGACATTCAATGATGCAGAAGCTTTAGAATTGGCAATAGCCTGTGCAAACAGCATTGTGGATAACTATCCAAAGCTGAATCTCACCCATATTGAATCGGACGGAAGCTTTGTTGGACATACGCATACCACGCTTCATGCTATGTGGGGCATTGCTCATTTGGGTGTAGAGACCGGAAATTCCAAATATATGGAATTCTCTAAACGAATCTACGAATTTATGATAAAACACGGCACCGGAACCGGCTGGCTGCACGAGAATATCACTTCGCCTGATTCAAGAAACAATTGCAGCGAAACCTGCACAACCTCCGATGTAATGAGTATTATTGCCTGTTTGGCTCAATCGCATCATTTTATGGGTGATGATTACCTTGACTACTATGACCACTTGGAACGCTATTTCCGAAACCATATACTTCCATGCCAGTTTTTTGTAACACCTAAATTTGAGGCATATTACAGAGACAGGCATAAAGATAAACCAAAAGCTATGGTCGATAAAGGGATTGAATCGCTTAAAAAGATGCAGGGAGGCATACTTGCAGGAGGCGGCATTAACGATTATATCAATGAGGTTCCGGGTGATGAGCGCACCAATTTTATCCTGGTAGGATGCTGTGCAGCAGAAGGCATTCGTGCCATACACACCACTTGGGAAAATATTGTAACTGATGACACGGTAAACGGAAGAAATGTAATAAGCATAAATATGTCTTTACCTGTTGAAACCGACTCTGTAAGAGTAATTTCATATCTTCCAAACAGCGGAATGCTTACAGCCATTGCCAAAGTAAATGGCGATTTCAAAATGCGTCCGCCAGCTTGGACCGTAAAGTCGGCAATTAGGGTTTGGCGGAATGAAAAGGAAGCAGAAACAAAATTCAGCGATAAATATGTTATATTTGATGATGTGCGTCCTGGTGAAAAACTAACAATTTCATATCCGCTTATAGAATACAAACAGAACGTCTCTATATTTGAAGATGAAAGCTTAACTGCTGTATATACATGGCGCGGATCAACGGCAATAAATGTAGATCCTTCCGGCAAATATTTCCCTATGCACAATGGTGAGCGAGTAGTAATTCCACCTTCCCCGGATTTGCCAGATTAAAAAACCCCTGCTCAAATATTTGAGCAGGGGAATTGATAGTTAATCTATTAAATCATCTTCGTTTTTCACGAAGCCGCTGAATTTCAAGAGCAATCAAGGCAGGCGGTACGTCAGTTACTGTGCCTACCCTATCAATAACTCTTGCAAGCGACCTCTCGGTCAGCTCATCTAAAACGGTTCCCAGCGGAATAAGCTCGTCCATTGCATCGGCAAGATCGACTATAACTTCCTCAATATATTTTGCTTTATTTTGTGGAAACTGCCTCATAGGTAGACTTGCGTATTTTCTACCGACCAGTTCATATAATCCTTCCCATGTTCTAATAACGGCAGATTCTTTGGCGCGTCTTTTCTGAGTTTCCTCAGCAATTTTATCTGCATCAGCTGCCTTCGATACTACATGTTCCCATTCTTCTACTGTAGTACCTTCTATAA
>JAPXND010000131.1:0-5484 GCA_033808695.1 Armatimonadota bacterium | reverse complement strand
ATTGTATAGAATAGCAAACAAGGCATGATACATAACTCATGCCTTGTTTACTGTATCTGATTTATGTAGTATACTCATAACACAAATTGCAGCAGGATCTTATTATATTATGATACTTGATAATCAACCATCATTAATTGATGATTTTAACTCCATATCTAATTCTGTAAAATCGAGTTTCAGCATTGGCAATACAACAATTCCCGTATATATCAATGAGTTTTGGACATCAAAACATCGGCAGGCTTCATCAATTCAAGAGATTTCATACAGAGCCTGCTTCAAGCCTCAGCTGCCGCATTTCTTCATCAACATGCTGACATCTCCCGATGATACCGTTTACGATCCATTTGCTGGGAGAGGCACAACTGCAATTGAATCGGCTTTAATGCACCGCAAAGTTATAAGCAATGATGTTAATCCTCTGAGCAGAATATTAACATACCCTAGATTTTTCATTCCCGCCATTACTGAATTAGAAGCAAGATTGAATGAAATACCTAATCATCCCCTGTTTACCGATGATTTTGATTTATCTATGTTCTATCATCCATTAACTGAATCTAAGATTAAAGCATTAAGAGAATATCTAATATCCCGTCATGCCGATGGAACTGAAGATAAACTTGATGCATGGATTAGAATGGCTGCAACTAATCGGCTTACTGGTCATTCACCGGGGTTTTTCTCCGTCTATACGCTGCCGCCGAACCAGGCAGTTTCACCAGACAGACAGCGCAAAATCAATCAGCGGCGAAACCAAAAACCTGAATATAGAGATGCTGCGGCTCTTATATGCAAAAAAACAAAAAGCCTTATAAGATCGCTTAAACAAAGTGATATACAGGCTTTGGCAAATGCAGGGGAATCTGCACTGCTTATAAATGAGCCGGCGGATAATACCTGCTCTATACCCGATGAATCGGTGGATCTTACTGTTACTTCTCCTCCTTTTCTTAATGTTATTCAATATTCATCCGACAACTGGCTCAGGTGCTGGTTTAATGACATAAACATGGAAAAAGTAGAGTCTGCTATAACAATATCAAAAACTATTGATGAATGGTATATATTCATCAAGAAGGTTTTTATAGAGCTTTATAGAATTACTCGTCCTGGCGGATGGGTGGCATTTGAAGTTGGTGAGGTGTTGAAAGGCAAAGTGGAGCTTGAGGAATATACTGTGCCTGCAGGAATCTCAGCTGGATTTCAGTGTGAGGCGATATTCATAAATCAGCAAGAATTTACTAAAACTGCAAATATTTGGGGTATTTCTAATAACTCTAAAGGCACAAACAGCAATAGAATTGTATTATTCCGCAAGCGAAATAAATAATAATAACACCCTTAACTTTTTGAGTATAACACAGCATTTTCCTTGACCCAATAAGCTAAACGCAATATAATTCAATTAGCGGATACTAATTTTACTTATGTTTGTTTATCTGCAGATTCTTGAATAAACAACCGGAGGAGCAGTAATTTGGCGAATAGTCCCAATATAAAGGAAAAATTATATATTGCAGCTGAAAAAGGAATACTTATTCCTGCATTTAATGTGCCATATCTGCCTATGGCACAAGCAATTGCGCGAACTCTTGAACGATTTGGAACCTTTGGTATGATAGAGGTAGCCAGATGTGAAATCACTAAGTTTGAAGCTAAGAGTGCGGCGCATGTGGCGGAGGAATATAGAAAATGGGCAAACCCGAAATTTGCATCACTCCATCTTGATCATGTTCCGGTAATTGATGAAGATAATCTTAGAGTTGATTGGCTGCCGATTATTGAAGATGCAATAGCGCTTGGATATCATTCCGTAATGATTGACGGTTCCAGACTTTCTATTGAAGAAAATATCAGCGTTACAGCACAGGTTGCTAAAATGGCTCATGCAGCAGGTGTAATCGTTGAAGCTGAGCTTGGAGCCGTTCTGGGTCATAGCGATGGACCGCTGCCTCCTTACAATGAAATATTTGAAAAGCGAATAGGATTCACCGACCCTATGGAAGCAAAACGCTTTGTAGAGGAAACAAATGTCGATCTGCTCTCTGTGTCTGTAGGTTCAATTCATGGCGCCATATCAGAAGCAAAAAGGGATAAGGAAAAAGATCATGCACGCCTTGATATTGAATTGATAAAGGAAATAAGGGCAGCAACAAATATTCCGCTTGCACTGCATGGCGGATCAGGCGTAATACAATCTTATGTAGATGATGCCGCAAAAAATGGCATGATTAAGATAAATGTTGCAACAGATATACGTCAGCCATATGAGAGAGCATTGGCAGAAACAAACAGTATAGAAGAAGCTCAGGCAGCTGCAGATTCCGCAATAGCAAGATTGATTTGTGATGTATACAAGATTGAAGGGTCAGCATCTCAACTTGTATAATTAGCAGGTGAAATATTATGAGTCTTATGGGTGTAGATGTTGGAACAACTGGTGTTAAGGCTGTAGTTTTTAGTGAAGATGGAAATATATTAAGCTCATCTTACAAGGAATATCCACTAATATTTCCATTTGATGGTGCAGCTGAGCTTGATTCTGTTGAAGTGATAGATTCAGCATTATCAGTGATTGGCAAGGCCGCTGCTGCTGTTAAAAACTCTGACCCAGTGAAGGCGATAGGGATTGCATCACAGGGCGAAGCTTTTACTCCTGTGGCTTCTGATGGCAGCATGCTTGGCAACGGTATGACTTCATCTGATTGCCGTGCAGCGGGCATAGTAGATGCATGGAGTGAAGACTTTGGAATTGACCAAATCTACCAGATAACCGGTCATACACCTTATCCCATGTTTTCACTTTACAAACTCTTGTGGCTGAAACATGAAAAGCCGGATGTATGGGATAAGACCTGGAAATTTATGTTTTATAATGATCTTCTGGCATATACGCTGACTGGTCATTCAGCTGCAGATTACACAATAGCAGCACGATCTATGCTGTTTGATGTTAGAAGTAAAAAATGGTCGTCAAAAATCCTTAATAAGATTGAATTAGATGAGAATAAACTCCCTTCACCTGTTCCTCCCGGTTCTATTGTTGGACAGATACACAGTGAACTTGCTGAAAAACTTTCTCTCGATAACAATGTAAAAGTATGCGTATGCGGTCATGACCAACCGGTTGGGGCTCTTGGCTGTGGAGCATCTAAACCCGGCTCAGCCAGTTATTCAATCGGAACTGTAGAATGCATATGTCCGGTGATAGGTAGCCCAATTTTCACTCCCGAGCTTATGAAAAGCAATCTTGCAATGTATCCTCATGTGCTGCCAAATACCTATACAACGGTAGCATTCAGCATTACAGGCGGAAGTGTTTTGAGGTGGGTGCGTGACCAGATAGCTTATGAAGAGCTTGCAGAAGCAAAATCAAAAAATATAGATCCTTATGATATAATAACACAGAATGCTTCATCATCTCCTTCTGATCTTGTAATGCTTTCACATTTTGGACCAACAGGTACGCCGCATTTTGACTCTACCGGCGCAGGAATTATATTTGGCTTAAAACTATCGTCTACAAAGGGTGATATTTTTCGTGCAGCGCTTGAAGGAATAACATATGAAATGCTTTGGAATCTTTCTATATTAAGGGATGCAGGATTCAATCTGACGGAGATAAGAGCAGTAGGCGGAGGTTCTAAAAGCGAAAAGTGGATGCAGATAAAGTCAGATATACTTGGCATTCCTCTTACCGTAATGAAGGTGTCTGAAGCAACCTGTATGGGCGCTGCTATGTTGGCTGGAAACAGCATAAACAGTATAAATCCGGCTGAGGCGCAATGGGCATCACCAATCAAAACTTATGAGCCAAACAAACAATATTCTTCAATGTATGAAGGTAGATTTGAGATATACAAAGAACTATATAGTGCATCATTTCAAGCACGAAAGATGCTTGATCGCTTGAAAGGAGAGAATTTATGACCGGAAACAATAAATCAACATTTGCACTTTATTTTGGAAACAGGGGTTTTTTCCCTGCATCACTTATGGCATCTGCCAGAAAAGAGATGGAGAGAACCCTAAACGAGCTTGGTTATAAAACATTGATGCTTGATGCTCAAGCAACCAGACATGGAGCTGTAGAAACAACAGCAGAAGGAAACATCTACGCTCGATTTCTTAAAGAGCATGAGGGTGAATTTCAAGGAGTTATTCTTTGCCTGCCAAATTTTGGCGATGAGAATGGTGCAGTTGCAGCTTTAAAAGATGCTGATGTGCCTATTTTTATCCACGCATATCCAGACGAATTAGATAAAATGGCTCCTGAGCTGAGAAGAGATTCATTCTGCGGCAAGATTTCCATTACCGATGTTTTCTATCAGTATGGTATAAAGCATACATCCCTGAGACCGCATACCTGCGCTCCAAGCAGTCATACATTCGCTAATCAGATTGATTATTTCAACAGAGTATGTCAAGTTGTTGCTGGACTAAAGCGTATGACCGTTGGTGCAATAGGCGCCAGAGTAACTCCGTTTAAGACAGTGCGGATTGATGAGATTGCACTCCAAAGGCATGGTATTAATGTTGAAACCTTTGATTTATCTGATACTTTTGCGCGCATGAGAAAGATAAAAGAGAGTGATTCTGCATTTAAGGATAAATCAGAACTGCTTAAAGGCTATACTGACTTCTCTAAAGTGCCGGAGCCAGCCTTTAACAACCTTGTTAGATTGGGAGTTGCATTAGACAATATCAAAGATGAATACAGCCTGGATGCAATTGCTCTGCGATGCTGGATGGAGCTTGAACAGGAATTTGGTATATCGCCATGCGTTATGCTTAGTGAGATGAACAATCGATTTTTCCCGGCTGCATGTGAGAATGATATCGGCAATGCCATTGCCATGTATGCCCTCAGCAAAGCATCAGGCAATACTTCTGCATGTTTGGATTGGAACAACAATTATGAAGATGAAGATGACAAGTGCATCTTGTTCCATTGCGGTCCTATTCCACAATCAATGATGATAGAGAAGGGCGAAGTAACAGATCATGCCCTACTTATGACCTCCCTTGGTCCTGGTTGTGCCTATGGCTGCAACACTGGACGAATAAAGCCGATGGATTTTACTTTTGGAAGTATCATAACTGATTCGGGACAAGTTAGAATGCTTACAGGTCAAGGTGCATTTACTGATGACTATATTCCGGATGACTTTTTTGGTTGTGCTGGAGTTGCTTTTATTCCTAATCTTCAGGATGTATTGCAATGCATAGTTTATCATGGACATAAGCACCATGTAAGTGTAACCGAAGGTCATGTTGAAGAAGCACTTAGAGAAGCTGCAGGTTACTATCTGGATTATGATTTAGAAGATTAACTAAAAAATACCGGCAGGCTCATATAATGAATCTGCCGGTTATAATATCAATTATTTATCTGATTCAGCATTCATGGCATCAAGCTTTGCCTGAAGAGCCGCTTTAGAATGCTTATTGTCTAATATTCCCACCATAATATTGTAT
>JAPXND010000130.1:0-5882 GCA_033808695.1 Armatimonadota bacterium | reverse complement strand
GTATATCCTCTTGCTTCAAATGTAGCGCGCAGTCCGCCTGAAGGGAATGAGGATGCATCTGGCTCACTTTGAACCAATTCTTTTCCACTGAATTCCATTATTGTGTGTCCGTCTATTGTTGGAGAGATAAAGGAGTCATGTTTTTCAGCAGTAACACCGGTCATTGGCTGAAACCAGTGGCAATAGTGTGTAGCGCCTTTTTCAATCGCCCAATCTTTCATTGCGTTTGCTACTATAGATGCAATTGATGGGTCTAATGGCGCTGATTCATCAATTGTTGCTTTTAGAGCTTTATAGATGCTTTTGGGAAGCCGTTCTCGCATTACGGAATCATTAAATACATTTTCGCCAAAAATATCCGGCACCCTTTTTTCTGATGTTTTGTCGATCATATAGACATCCTTTTGATTGTTTTGAACAGCTTCTTTGATGTCTCAATCAAGATTTATTAATATCATATTGTTAACATACAAATCGATACTGTTAATAATTTATTGTAAATAAAGGATTTATGTTTAAACTTTTATAATATTATATTGTAAATTTAATGTATTGTAAAAGGCAATCACTTATTTGAGTATTTGAAATTAAAATTAATAATTTAAATGAATTATGCCTTTGTGATGGAGAGATATAATGATTGCAGCATATAAAAAAATTAGTTGTATTATAATTATCTGCATGGCTGTTACAGCCTTGCTGAAAACCGGAGGGTATGCAATGAAGAGCAGTGATGGTTATATAAAGCATAAAGATTCTGTTTGGACATTTGGAACTTCAAAAATTGAAAGATGTGTTGAGTATAAAAATGGAAGACTTTATACCAAGTATATTAAAAATCAAAATCAAAAAACTGATGTTACCGGAAATCAATCAGAAGTTTTTTCGTTTGGTCTGAATACTGCAGAGAATAGAATATCAAGTATAAATGACGGCTGGAAGCTTGTGAATTGGAAGGCAGAGAAACTCAAACAAAAAGAATTGCAGTTGGATATCATATTGCAGAGTGACAATGTTGAAGTTATTAAAACATATGTAATTTACCCCAAAACAAGCATTATACGAGAATGGGCGGTTATTAAAAATGTTGGTGATGAAGATGTCATAATCATAGAGCCATCTTACTTGGACGTAAATACAAAGGTTGATGATGTTGCATCAACTGATTTCAATTGGATGACAGGCGCTGAAAACTTTCCAGGTTCATGGACACTGAGGACAGAGAAACTTGAATCTGGCAATGAAAGAAAGATTGACAGTTACGATCCTTCACAGTTAGGTCCTATAAAGCTTCTTGGTGATGGTGTAAATGCCAAGATTCTTAAGAATGATATTCAGGTATGGCCGGAAACAGGGTGGGCATATACTTCTGATGCTTCAGTAACTGTGCCGTTTGATTTTGAAATAAGTGTGGAAAAGGGCGATAAACTTACATTTACAACAAATATAAATGATAATTTCTCTAACGACACTACAGCATTCAACCCTACAATAACATACAGTGATGGTGAATCTCATAATGCAGCTGCAGAATTTGGTGAAGAACAAGGTTTAAACAACTGGAAATATTGCTACATTGAGAATGGCAATTATGTTGATTTGCGTTATTATCCAATTCCAAAGCAGTGGAGAAAAAAAGCAGATAATCATTCAGGAACTCCATTTGTTGGAATAGGAAATCAACATCCTCATCCTGAGCAAGATGCTGCTTTAGTTTGGACTGCAAACAAGGATGGCAAAATTAAAATTCAAGGTGGAGTAACAAATACAGGTAATGCCAGTGGTATTAGTAAGAACTATGGCTATAAAATGAACAGTCAAACATATGCGCCATGGTTTGCGCTGAAAAGTGATAAGTCCAAAAATGGAATGTTTATAGGATACGATTTCTTTGGTCATAACCTTGCAACTTTTGTTTCTGATGATAATGGTAATGTACAAGTAAAGTTAAGAGTTGCCGGGCATAATCAAACTCTTAAGCCTGGTGAAGAAATAAATCTACCAAAAGGATTTACAGGATTATTCAATAGTGATATAGATGAAGCAGGAAATGAATGTTTGAATTGGCAATACAGGTATATGTGGGATTATACTCGCAAAGATTGGTTTCCGGCAATCAGAATGCTTGGATATTGGATGAGAGGAACAGCCTGGGGATCTAACTGGCTTGGCGGTAATGGAGACTGGCACAGCGTTTATCAGAAGATATTCCGCACAACAGACTTGATGCGGTATGTAGGAGCTGATGTGTTCCATCGTGATTGGGGATGGTGGGACAGAGCAGGTGATTGGAATGGTCCCGATTTCAAATCAGCAAATGAATATCTTAGAAAATATGATATGGGTTTGTTAATCTATGCTTTCTTGTATACTGTTGACCCAGAATCAAAGGTTGCTAAAGAACATCCAGACTGGCTTCTAAATGATGGAGTAACTCTGGATATGTCTCAACCTGAAGTTATTGACTTTATGAGAGGCCAATTAGATACATTCCGTGCAAAGTGGGGAACCTTTGAATGGCGCAATGACAGCAATCCATTCTCACCTAAAAATGGTGATGACACCATACTATTGGGGCAGGATATTGGCTTCCGCAGGTTATTAAAAGAATTTCTTGATAAACATCAGGACTGCGCATTCCAAGCGGTAAATGGCGGAGGGTATTGCGCTGGTTATGATTATGTTCACTATTCATCAACTATTCAATTCACCGATGGTGGAGCTGGCTTGTTAGGCAACTATTACACAACATTGTTATTCCCGCCAGATAAAACAAACCATATGCCTGATAGCTGGAATCCTGATGCTTATAACCCTGCAACTTTCCACGGTTTACTATGTGGAAACTTTGATATGACCGGCGATACCTGGGATCCTGAAAAATTAGAGGGATTGCGCGACATGATGGATGTATATCACTATCTTGAAAAAGAAGGTGTTGTTGGAAGATGGGTTAAGGTATATCGTCCAAAAGTTGATGGAGATGATCCCACGATGTATTATCAGCGTATGGACAAAAACAACAAAAAGGGAATTATAATAACGAAACATTTAGTTGAAAATGGTGTAACCATATATCCAAAAGGGCTTATATCAGATGCTAAATATGATATATCTTATCATTATAAGTCAGGTAAAAATGCAAAACGCACTGGAAATGACTTGATGAAAAATGGCATTAGTCTTGATAAAGTTGCTCCCGGAGAGCTGATTTATTTAAACATACCTTTGCATCCTGGGAACTCAATTGATAAAGAAGCTCCGTCAGAACCGAAAAAGGCAACTAAAAAGGAATCAATCAATATGGGATATGTGGGTGTTGAGCTCAAGTGGTCAAAGGCAAAAGACAATAACTGGATATCCTACTATGAGATATATCGAGATGGCAGAATGATAGATAAAGTTTCAAAGGGGCAATTCTACTTTGATCATTCCGCTGGCGCTGACCTTGCTGCTGATTATGAAATACGTGCTGTAGACAGCGCAGGAAATGTTTCAGGAAAAGTTGATTGTGATGGAAAAAGCAAAAAACGAGCTCAAATATTTGATGACAGAGATAATAGAATTACATATAACGGCAATTGGAGTAAGGTTACCTCGCTTCCGGCATACAATTCTATGTTGACAGTTTCATCCAACGATGATGATTATTTCGAGCTTGAATTCGAAGGCAGTGAAATTCGATGGTTCTCTAAGTTAGGAGATAGCTGTGGAAAGGCAGCAATAAGTATTGATGGTGGAAGCGAAGATATTATTGATACTTATGCAGCAGACGATGTATGGGGTGTATGTTTGTATAGTAAAAAAGTAACATCTGGAAAGCATACAATCCGCATTAGAGTTACCGGAGAGAGAAACGGAATCTCAAGAGATAAACTAATCTACAATGATGGATTTCAAGTTAGATAAATACAATATCATAGTGATATAATAATACGGCAGATCAATTAAAGGTCTGCCGTATGTTATGTACAATAAAAACGGAATAGCTTAATGTTAAATGTAATCATTAAAAACGGATATATTGTAGATGGGTCAGGTCAGAAAGGTTACACTGCTGATATTGGAGTAATAGATGACCGCATTATTATTTCACCGAAACTGAATTTAAATTCAAACCGTATTATTAATGCAGAAGGATTTGTTGTTTCACCCGGTTTTATTGATATTCATTCTCACACAGACCACTTGGTTTATGCAAATCAAACTTGCGAAAGTAAAGTAACTCAAGGCGTAACACTCGAAGTATCCGGAAATTGCGGCGAATCAGCAGCGCCAAGAGGCGGATACCATTGTAACGAAGCAATGTGTGATTGGGGACCTAATCATGGTGTAATTCCCGACTGGCAATCTATGGGTGAATTCTTAGACAAGCTTGAATTGCTGCCAAAAACAATCAATTTTGCAACCTATACAGGTCATGGAACGCTTCGCGGTGTGGTTATTGGTTACGATGACCGATCTCCATCAACTGCCGAGTTGGCATCAATGTCCACACTTCTGGAAGAATCGCTTAAAGCAGGATCATTTGGGTTATCAACAGGACTTATATATCCACCTGGATGTTATGCTGCCACTAGCGAATTAATAGAATTATGTAAAGTCTGCAAAAAATATAATGGGATATATGCATCACATTTGCGAAATGAAGCATTTGATCTGTTGAACTCTGTTGATGAAGCAATAAGCATAGGAAAATCATCCGGAGTATCTGTTCAGTTATCACATCACAAAGCATGTGGAAATAGGGCTCGCGGATTGGTGAATCAATCATTAATTATGATTGATAAGGCACGACATGATGGGGTTGATGTATGGGCAGATCAATATCCATACAACGCAACCTGCACTAGTCTATCATCCTTGCTGCCGTCATGGATTCATGATGGCGGAGTTGAATCTATGCTTTCGCGTCTAAAAGACGACTATACCAGCAGGCAGCTAAAAGAGTATCTAAAAAAAGAATCTGAGCCTGATGGAAGGATAGGCGACACAGGTGGATGGGAATCAATTCTTATTAATCATATTTTTACTCCTGAATTGTCAAAGTATGAAGGGATGAATATTACAGAGATTTCCAAAATGTATAATAAAGAACCTGAAGACGTAATGATAGATCTTTTGATAAAAGATAATGCAAATACCGGAATAATACATTTTACGATAGATGACAATGATATAAAGACTGTAATGAAGCATGATTCAGTGTTAATTGGATCAGATGCTACAGCAAGGACTAAATCTGGTGTTCTTAGCAGTGGAAAACCACATCCAAGAGCATTTGGTACATTCCCTCGAATATTGGGTAAGTATGTTAGAGAAGAACATTTACTATCGCTTGAAGCTGCAATAGCCAAAATGACGGGGAAAACAGCAAGCAGACTTAAAATAGTTGATAGGGGTTTCATTCGTGATGGATACTTTGCCGATTTAGTTATCTTCGATCCTGATAAAATAAATGATAAAGCTGGATATCTGCATCCGCATCAATATTCAGAAGGAGTGGAGTATGTATTTGTAAATGGCGAAATTGTTTATAATAATAGCCAAATAGCAAATATTGCTAAAACTCATCCAGGCAGAGTGATTCGCAGAATTAATTGAGAATTGATATAATTATAGAAACTTCATCATAAAATTACAATTTCATATAGGAGGAAAATATAATGACACGCGGTGTATTCATTGTTTTACTGTTGATCGCAGTTGTTGCTGGAACTGCGCTATATTATATTAATCAGGGCACTACAACACTTATTAAACCACCTGAAGAACAGCTTATTGCATTTGCTTCAAATCGTGATGGTAATAATGACATCTGGACAATGAAAACAGATGGAAGCGACCAAAAGAATATAACTAATGATGCAACAGATGATCAA
>JAPXND010000129.1:0-5947 GCA_033808695.1 Armatimonadota bacterium | reverse complement strand
ACTCAATCTTATCGAATATCTCCGAATCTGCCAGCCACCTTACAGTGGTTCCGGTTTTTTTAGTATCTCCTATCTTTTTCAGCCTGCGTTCAGGAACACCGCGCCTATACATCTGCCTGTAGCAGCTTCCATCTCTGCATACCTTGACTTCCATCCATTCAGAAAGAGCGTTAACAGCCGAAACGCCCACTCCGTGCAGTCCACCGGAAACCTTGTATGCTCCTCCTCCGAATTTTCCGCCGGCATGCAGCATGGTCATAACGGTTTCAACACCAGAAAGACCGGTTTCTTTATGTATATCTACAGGAATCCCCTGACCGTTGTCACTTACAGAGATGCTTTTGTCGGTATGCATTATTATGTCAATTTCTGTACATCTGCCTGCAAGAACTTCATCAATGCCGTTGTCAACAACTTCTACAAAAAGATGATGCAGACCCCTGCTGCCAGTGCTTCCAATATACATAGCCGGTCGAAGCCTTACAGCTTCCAAGCCTTTTAATACAGTTATCTGTTCCGATGTATATGCATCGTTTCCGTTTGTATCTAAATGATCATAGTTTTCTACATTATTCATTTCGTTTTTTTCTTCTGTCATACTCTAAGGTATCTCCTTGCGGCGCCCTGCCAGCGCTGTGAATTATACGCATTCTATTTGCGTTAATAGTAACAAATAAGAATAGGAAAAGATGTGCTGCTTTATCATGAATTCACTATAATTTTAAATTATTTGCAGTAAAAATTTCTGAAGAAATCTGATATTATTATATCAAATTTATGCCTGTACAGTCAATAAATTTAACTGTATTGAATTATAAATTGAAGGCAATAAATATATTGCCTGCTTATATGTTAGGATTTCAATAATATCACTGACTTATTCTACTATAAATGCTTTCTTCAATCACCCGATGCTTTGATGGACTTAATCTTCTTAAGCGCATTATGAACTACCTCTAATTCCACATCATCAAGCTGATCGTATAAACGTCCGTCTCTATCTGTCATTCTGAAACTACGGAATATTCCGTCATCACTCTCTGAGCTGCCGTTATGCAGACACCATCCGGCTGCACCTCCGCGTTTTCCGCCTATTATATCAGTAAAATAATCATCGGCTTTAGGGTTATATGGCGCATAATCGCGGCGGAATGGTTCCTGAAGCATTACAGGAACCCTTGGCAATGATTTCTCCTCCATCCACTGGATGAACTCTTTTACCGTTGATTCGGTTTGAGCCGGACTTTCTTTACTTCGCCCAAGATGGGGTGCAATAAAGTCGCATTTGCCTGTTTTGATGTATCTTTCCAAATCGTTTGCCGATGAAGGAACTCCGGAAGCGGTGCACAATCTTTTGGGATCTATTGTTTTAACTGCCGATATCAGCTCTCCCATTTCATCATAATTTATGTAGCGGGCATCCCGAACATCGCGCTCATTTGCCATGTCAAAGTAAACGTTTCTATACGGTTTCAGGGTTTTTGTTATTGTTTTTACACATGCCAAATGCTGTTGTTGATTTCCAGGAAATGGCTCATTCCCTCTCCCAAATGTTACATCTACTATAATCCCTCGTTTATTGCATTCATTTATCAGTCTTCTTAGTCTGTTCATGTATGGCTGTCTTATATTTCCATCTCTATCCGTTACGGAGACATTCAAATCGCCCGGGTCCCAATATGCCCAAACACGTATCCAATTTATCCCATCTTTTTTCATATCATCCAAGTCTGCAGTAATAAATGCAGGCGATGATATAGTCATTGCACCATAATAGCTTATTCCATACATAAATACAGGTTTGCTGTTAATGGTGAAATAACTTCCATCTTTTGATATTCCAAATACGGCTGCGCTTGATGGCAGGGCAGCAAAAATGATTAAGCACAATGTGAGTATTACAATGTTGTGGAATCTCATAATAACCTTCCTTTGTATAAAGCTATAATTCAATTATTTGTTTATTATTGCAAAGCTGTTTTCAGCAATTCCTGTTCTGTTTGCAATTATCAAACACTTTACCATAAACAAAAAAGTTATAATGTGGTCAACATCCGCCAATGTTTCATAGTTTGCCTGACCTTTGGATATAATAAGATCAGCTTTTGAAAAGGCATCTTTGAATTCATCGCTGCAGTCATCCAGAACTGTACCCAGATAGTCTGAGCCGTTTGTTATAACCTTAGTTATGGCAGTAAGTCCAGACTGCTCTGCATCACTGATAACAGCATCATTTAATATTGGATAGCCTTTAACGGCAACTGTGATATTTGCATGTTTCAGCTGATTGATAAGGATTTTATCAAACACTATTTCTCCGGAATTGTCACACAAATACAATATAGATTTTGCGTTTTCTATTCTCTTGCGCATAACATTCAGCGCTTCTTCATCAATATCTATTCTTAAAGATGTATATAAGCATTCTTTAAGCTCATCTGCCTTCACATCACCTTTTATTCCAAAATCTATTATGTTTCCAGCAATAGCAATGCGGACAGCAGTTTGAAACGGATCGGTGGAATTAGCTATTTGGTTTATAAGTATGGGTTCCAACTCCAAAGCCATATCGTTGCTTAATCTTCGCATTTCCTCAAATGGGTCACTGCTGCCAATAATATTCAGAAGCTTTCTTTGTATGTGCGCAGTCAACATTGGCGGAGATTGGCGGAAATCTTGGTCTGCAAGAATCTTTAACAGCTCTTTTATTGTCTTTTCACGCTTGGAATCATCGGGGATAAACTGCTTCACACTCGATATAATCATTCTTACAAGGCAGGGGATGCAATCAATACTTGTTTTCATAAAAACACCATTTATATTAGTTTTATACATAAAGATTATGGCACATTTTGATGGTTAAGTCCAGTGCAAACCCTTTCATATAGCTAATAATTGACAGATGGATAAATAAGCTATTACAATAGAATTCGGCATTGATTAACAGCTCATAACTAACCGCAGTTTATTGGAGTATAAATTGATAATTCGATATTTTCTTTATCTTATAAGATGGCAGCTTTCTACACCATTGCTTGCTGTTTCTATTATCTACTTCTCGAAATATGGTGAATTTTGGTCTACTGTTATTGCAAATTTTATTGGCGGACTTATCTTCTTTTGGGTAGACAAGTATATTTTTACTAAAAAATTTGATAAGCCGATATGGCAGGTAAGAAGTATAGTTACCTGTTCCGACTGTGGACGTAGAGGAAGAGGGTATAGACTTGTGCAAACAAAGGATTATGACCGCAGCCAGGACAGCGAGCCAAAATTCAGATGTGAAGTATGCTCAGCACGCAAAGCTAATGAACTTAAAGATTCCGGCATAGATATAGAATGAAGCATAATTAAGTGTAACTCCATAATCTATATACCGTATTACTTATAAAGCCTAATTAGCTGCTTGTATCTTTTTGCAACATCTATGTAATTTTTTTGAACAGTTCTTATACTAGATGGTATAATTTTCTTGCAATATAAGATTCTAAAATGTATATTAGAGGCATTATATGGGAAAGTTCTTTACGAAGATTTTCACTTTAATTCTTGTTGTATTAGTAATCTATAATTGTTGGCAGATAACCTTGCTTAAAAGAGAAGTTGCATCACTAAAAAGGGATATTGCTGCAATGAATACTTTGGTTGCAACCAAAAAGCCGTCCGAATCTATTTTAGAAGATGTTCGCAGCTATCTTGAAAACGCAAAAAAATTGATATTGAAAGGTGAATACAAAAAAGCAGATAGTGAGCTTCAGAACAGTATAAACGAACTTGAAAAAGCCAGACGTGATGCAGGTAAATCATCAACCAAAGTTATAGAATCGATGCAGAATAAGGTAAAAGAAGCAGCGGATAATTTACAGGAATTGATAAATAAAATAAAAGGTGACGTGAAAGACAAACCAGGAGGAAAATAGGATGAGATTTGGGAAATACTTAATAGCTATTATCCCTGCATTAGCAGCTTTCAGCCTGTTTATATCGCTGCTTGGCGGATGTGCACCAAAAAAACTTGTCAGCCAAAGTCAAGAGATTGAAATAGGTCAGCAGGCAGCAAAAGAGCTGGAAAGTAAGAATAGAATACTTAATGATTCTGAACTAAATGCAAAAGTAGATGCTATTGGTCAACTGATGGCTAAGAATTCTGAACGTCCGGACCTTAAATATACTTTTAAAATAATAGATTCTAAAACTGTAAATGCAGTTTCTCTTCCAGGAGGATGGGTATATATATACAAAGGCTTAATCGATCAAACCGCAGATAAACCAGATCAGCTGGCAGGAGTAATCGCCCATGAAGTCGGTCATATAGCAGCCAGACATCATGCCGATATGATCGGTCGACAAACATATGCAAGTATATTGATAGGCGCTCTGACAAAGGATGAGACAACTCAGATAGCCAGCATATTTGCAAATGTAACATTATTGCGATGGAGCCGCAAACATGAATTTGAAGCAGATGAGCGCGGAATAAAATACATGTATAAGAGTCAGCAGTATGATCCGCAAGGTCTAATTAACTTCTTTAATTATTTGTTAAGTCAGGAGAAAGACAAACCATCACAGTTACAGCAAATTTTCTTAACTCACCCTGTAACATCGGAACGAATAGCTAGGGCTCAATCTTATTATGACGAATTACGAAATAAACCAGTATCTCAAGTGCAATGAAAATAGCTGCAATAATACCGGCATACAATGAAGAATCTAGAATATCAACCGTCTTATCGGTATTGATGAATTGCCCGCAACTAAACGAAATCATAGTTGTTAGCGATGGTTCTTCTGATAATACCGTTAATGTTGCTTCTAAATTCAAAGGCGTAAATGTTGTGGCGCTCCCTGCTAATATTGGCAAAGGGGGCGCCATGGTTGAAGGCGTGAAAATAGCTCAATCGGAAATTGTTCTCTTTCTTGATGCAGACTTGATAGGACTTAAGCCAGAGCACGTATTGGACATTGTAAAACCGGTTCAAAACGGCGAAGTAGAAATGAGCATAGGCGTTTTCAAAGGCGGCAGAAAAATTACTGATTGGGCACAGATAATTACACCATATATATCTGGGCAGCGCGCTCTATTGAAAAGCAATTTTCTTGATGTTCCTAATTTACATAGTGCGCGGTATGGTGTAGAAGTGGCTCTTACAAGATATGCAAAAACCAACGGAATCCCTTTCAAAACAGTTCCTATTTCAGGTGTTACACATCCTATGAAAGAAGAGAAGCTGGGTTTGTATAAAGGTGCAGTAGCACGCTGCTTTATGTATTTCGAAATATTAAAAAATCACTTCTGTGCATCTTATGTAAAAAAAAGATAAAAAGTAATATCTTTCTTACATTATAATTAACTTTAAACAATTTTACTCTGATTTTCATTGATTCTGCCCCCCTGCTGTGTTATACTTCTATATGTGTAATGTTTTCCTTGGCAACTAAGCAATATATAAAGTGAGCGGTTAATAATAAATGTCAGATACCTTGACCAGGCTTGCAAATACTAGTTATATAGAGTTTATCATAATAGCTTTAGATATAATTATTGTAGCAGTAATTATATACGAGTTGATTTTGTTCTTGAAGGGTACTAGAGCTTGGCAGATTGCTGTTGGTCTTGGGTTTTTTGCATTATTGGTTGTTGTAAGTGATCTCCTCAATTTACGTGCGTTAAGCAGTTTGCTTAAAGTATTCGTCCCATTAGGTCCTGTTGCTTTAGTAATACTCTTCTTTCCTGAAATGAGAAATATGCTGGAACAATTAGGAAGATTAAAATTTTTTGGCCAAAGCTACCTTGTATTAGGCAGAGAAGATATCGATGCTCTTGTAGAGAATTTAACTCAGGCAGTGGTATCTATGTCTAAGTCAAAAACCGGCGCCCTGATAGTGCTTGAGCGTGAAGTAGGATTGGATAATATAATAGCAAACGGTGTGGCTGTTAATGCTG
>JAPXND010000128.1:0-6009 GCA_033808695.1 Armatimonadota bacterium | reverse complement strand
CTCTATTTATTTAAGATTAGAATATTTATTCTTATATAAATATACTCTTGTTTTGCGTGAATGTCAATAGAATATGGAAGATTATGATTGTTCCGCTCGATCGTTATTCCATTTGCGGGCTGATATGGGGAATAGTATTATTCCTATGACAAGTGAGATGCCGACAAATAGAAAAATCGGCGCTATGCCATATTTTCCGCTGATTATGCTTGATGCAAAGAAAGCGATTAGCGCACCGAATGTGGCTGTTGCCTGCTGGATGCCGTATGCCCTTCCATGGAAGGTGTGATCTACCCTCACAGCTATGAGTGCAGCGGTTGACGGTGAGATTGCCGCAAGGAAAATCCCTGCAATGAACATGAGGATTGAAAATGCCCAAATGTTATAAATGTATGCAAGTATAAAGGAGCAGACAGCGCTGCCAATTAATCCTATTTGGATTACTTTGTCGTATCCGCGCATTGAACCATACCTCGTCCATCTGCGCGCGGTGAGCATGAAAGCGGCAGGCTGGATTGAGAATACAACACCGATGAGCCATTGATGGATATTGCCGCCTGCCATGTTATCCAGATGCACCGCCATTACGGGGTATATAGCGCTTCCAAAAATGGCGCCTA
Organism: Armatimonadota bacterium; assembly: GCA_033808695.1. Classification (GTDB taxonomy): domain Bacteria; phylum Armatimonadota; class UBA5829; order DTJY01; family DTJY01; genus JAPXND01. The sequence goes on along the minus strand of JAPXND010000128.1, from coordinate 5,389 downwards.
CCAGAGCTGCAAGCATGATAGATATTAGAACAGGTGAGTGCAGTGCTAATTTTATATCATCCAGAAGACTGGTTTTTTCTTCGGATTTTGCCTTTTTGGCCTCATTAACAAATATAATCACCAAAATGGTGGCAATTATGGTAGCTGCGCTTGATACGCGCATAGATCCTCTATAGCCAAATATAGCTGCCAAAAATCCCCCTACAGCAGGCCCAATTATCTGTCCAGCTGCTGAGGCGGTTTGAGCAGTAGCAACTGCATTTGGCGCTTCTTCACAGGGGGTGTTGGTTGCAATAAGAGCAACGGAGCCGGGGATGAATCCTGTAAGAGCGCCGTTGAGGAACCGGAATACAAGCAGATGCCATGGAAGCTGACAATAGCTCATTCCCAGGTATATGAATGAGAGTGAGATTCCCGCACGGATAATCATAGGTTTTTGACCATATTTATCGCCAAGTTTTCCCCAGAAGGGCTGCGCAACTATTCCTGAAACGGACTGTAGGATGAAAGCTCCATAAACCCAATACATCAGACTGCCCTCTTTGGCGCCCATGTCCCTCAGGAACATAGAAATGAATGGAATAACCTGATTCCAGCTTATTGAAGCAATGAATATGGTCAACGACAGAATATAAAGATTTCGTTTATGAATAGACATTTGTTAATTCGTATTGGCGTGTGTAGTTCGTTATACCGGGTTGAGGTTAACTTACTTATATAGATTATATTCCTTTCCTGCACAAGAGGCAAACTCATTCTGTTGTTTCACCATGGACTGGGCTTTTTACATCTGCCCTGCAGGTTTTATTCAGCTGCTCTCATGATAAGATTCATTTGTTGACACTTATATGGTAATTAGGATATAATAATCTTCTGATAGCTTAAATTTATGCCTTTGGAAATGGCAATAAAAATTATTGAATTATAATAAAAATCAGATACATATGAAAGGTGGGTATACATGATATATCCGTCAGGCGATGAACTCGAAAAGAGGGTAGACAGCAAATACTCACTTGTAATTGCTGCCGCACAGCGCGCAAAACAGTTGAAGACAGGAGCACGCAGACAAATTGATACAAGGTCTACCAACTATATAACTATTGCACTTGAAGAAATTGCTGTAGGCAAGGTGCGGGTTATAACTCCTACAGTAGCAGAAACAGCTGCAAGAATTAAGAAAGAATCTGAAGATAGAAAGACTCCTCAAAGACCTTCAGACATATTGAAAGTAGATAATATTGACGACTTGGATTTTGATGCAGCGCTTGAGCATGATGATGCAGATTTAGACTCTGAAGAGGAAGATGAAGTATTCGAGGAATATCCATTAGTTCCTGCCGATACGGATGAAAACCTTGACATTGATGGTCAACCGATTGATGAAGATGAGATTGACGAGGATGAAATGGCAGAATCCGAAGTTGAATCCGACGAGTTCTAACAATTAATCTACATTTACAATAACCAAAAAAGCAGGGATGGGTAATTACCCATCCCTGATGATTATAGATTTCAATAATTTTTACAACAAATGGTAATAATATGGCAGAAAAACGTGATTATTATGAGATACTTGGTGTTTCAAAAAACGCAACCAAGGATGAAATAAAAAGAGCATATCGCAACCTTGCAAGAAAGTATCATCCCGATATAAATCGTGATGATGCACAAGCCGAAGAGAAATTCAAAGAAATCAACGAAGCTAACGAAGTGCTTTGCGATGACCATAAGCGCAGTATGTATGATCAATATGGATTTCAAGGCGTAAACGGACATATGCATGAACCAGGATTTGATGGTTTTGGCGGATTTGGCGACATTTTTGACATGTTCTTCGGTGGCGCTCATGGACGATCACAACGCAGAACCGGCGAGGATGGAGCCGATATTCGTTATGACATAGAGATAACCCTTGAAGAAGTGGCAAAAGGTGTAGAGAAAACCATCCAAATATCTCGTTTGCTCATTTGTGACACATGCGGCGGATCAGGTTCAGAACCGGGGAAACCCATTGAAACATGTCAGCATTGCAAAGGAACCGGACAAGTTGTTCATAATCAGCAGACTATTCTTGGGTCATTCCAGAGCGTAACACTATGTCCTGTATGCCGCGGTGAAGGCAAAATTATAAGAAATCCATGCAATGAATGCAACGGACATGGAAGAAAACGCGGTACAGTTGAACGCACAGTAAGCATTCCGCCCGGAATTGATAACGCTTCGAAAATACGAATTAGAGGTGAAGGCGATTCCGGAATTAAGGGCGGAGCGCCTGGTGATTTGTATGTAGTAGTTTTTGTTAAAGCACATGAGATATTTGAGCGCAGAGGAAGTGACTTAATATGCAAGATTCCTATAAGCTTTGTGCAGGCTGCGCTTGGTGATACAATAGAAGTTCCATTAATAGACGGCAAAGAATCACTTCAAATACCTGAAGGAACACAGACAGGTAAGTCATTTAAGCTGAAGGGCAAAGGACTTCCGCATTTAAATTCAAGCTCTATGGGTGATGAATATGTTATAGTGAATGTAGTAACACCTAAAAACTTGAATGAAGAGCAGAAAAAGATTTTGCGAGATTTTGCTAAAGCCGGCGGAGATGAATTGCCAAATGAAGAAGGTAAAAGCTTATTTGAACGGCTGCTGGGTAAATAGTCGATTGACTTTGCAATGGAGATATGATTATGCGGTGGGCAGAGATAAGTGTTGATACAACAAACGAAGCAGCGGAAGCAGTAAGCAGCATATTGAACGAAAATGGCTGCAATGGAACTGCAAGTTTTGATGGAGCGCCTATAACCATAAAAGGCTATCTCCCTGTTGATGATCGGCTTGAAGACCGGCTTCTCTCTATACGTGCATCGATAAACGACTTGCCGAAACATGGATTGGATGCAGGTATAGGTGAAATAACCGTAGTTTACTCTGAAGAGCAGGATTGGGCTGAATCGTGGAGGCAGTATTTCCAAACAACTCATGTTGGAAGAAGGATAGTAATAAAACCAACATGGGAGGAGTATACACCCGAAGAGAAAGAGATAGTAATAGAACTAGATCCTGGCATGGCATTTGGCACAGGGTCTCATGATACTACTCGCTTATGTCTTGAAATGCTTGAAACCTATATTAAACCCCGAATGAAAGTGATTGATTTTGGCACTGGCTCCGGAATACTTGCTATAGCAGCAGCTAAAATGCGCGCATCGCTTGTGATAGCATTCGACATGGATGAAATTGCGGTAAAAGCTGCCAGAGAAAATGTTATTTTGAATGACCAGGAAGAGCATATAGAAATACACATCGCAGAATCACCGGATTTCATTAATATAGCTGCAGATCTTTTAATGGCAAACATTGTTGCAGAGGTTATAATAGACAACATTGAATCAATTGCGAAGGTATTGCGAACAGGCGGAATACTTATTGTATCCGGCATCACAAGAGCAAAGTCGGCCATGGTAGAACAGGCGCTGAGAAACACAGGATTCGATATTCTTAAGAAACTCAAAGGCGGCGAATGGGCAGCTATTGCCGCAGTTAAGGCTGTATGATTACTTTCCGGCGTTTTCGTTCCATATTTCAATCAGCCTTTTAGTTGCATATACCATATCTTCCTCACCCACAACAGCCGAAATCACTGATGCCGATTCAATTCCCATTTTGGCTACTTCTGCAATGTTAGATGCATTTATTCCGCCAATTGCCACAACCGGCAGCCTTGCAGATGCTTTAAGCAGCGGAAGAATGCATGTTCCGGTTGCGACACCTGCATCTGATTTGGTAGAGGTGCCAAATACAGGACCTACACCTATATAGTCAGCTCCATCGGCTTTTGCGCGTTTTGCTTCATCAACACTTGCAGCTGATATTCCAAGAATTTTGTTTTCCAGCAGACCTCGCAGCTCATTTGCCGGTCGATCACTCTGACCAACATGAAGTCCATCAGCATTGCATTCCAGAGCGACCTCAAGGCGATCGTTGACTATAAATATGGCTCCGGCATCTTGGGTGAGTCTGCGAATTTCATGCCCGACTTCTATCATATATGCATCTGATGCAGATTTATCTCTCAGTTGGATTATTCTGCATCCGCCTGCTAAGGCAGCCCGCGTTATGTCTATATGCGTTCGTCCCGGATATATTGTTTCATCCGTTATAACATAAACGCCTTTTAGTTCTGATATTCTGCTGTTATTCATTTATATGCCCCTGTAGTTATCATTTATACCATTTACTTTCTAATTCCACTGATGAATAATTCTCAATATGAGTTATGGCATCAATTGCATTATTTAAAAAGCAGTATAATTCCTTGTATACCGGCTTAGCAAAGTTCTGTTCAAACATGCAGTCAAATACGGCTGATAGATGGCTGTAATAATTGTTGACATTCATAAAAATGATTGCTTTGTTGTGCTGCTTGAGCTGTTTGAGCGTTATTATTTCCAGCATCTCTTCCAGAGTGCCAAATCCGCCCGGCATACCGATAAATGCGTCTGCCAGATCTTCCATGGTTTTTTTGCGCTCTCTCATATCTGCCGTAATTATAAGTTCATTGGATTCCTTATATACAACTTCCCTTTCCATTAAGAATTTTGGAATAACTCCTATTACACACCCATTATTTCTGTGCACCGAACGTGCCAAAGCGCCCATCAGACCAACAGATCCTCCGCCGTATACGAGTGCGTATCCACGCTGTGCAATCAATGCTCCCAAGTCATCAGCAGCATCAAAATACACTTTTGGAACAGCGCTGCTTGATGCACAATAAACACAAATCTTTTTCATTAATCTCCCGCCAATTCAAGTGCGCGTATTCTAAACTGCATAGGCGGACAGGCATATACAGTTTTAAGTCTGCCATCTAACATGAGATGATCACGCAGCCGTTTAACCGATAACGAACTAAGACAGCAGTCCCCAATCATGATAACTCTGCCCGAAAGTGTATCTGGAACTGCAGGCTCCTTTCCAAATATTATTGTGAGCTCTTCATCGTCATTTGGAATATTAGATTCAACCAATTTATCCAACCCTCTGCGTATGTAGTATTGGCATGATCTGCAATAATCGCCGGAAATAATTCGCATTTTGGGAAAACGTTCAGCAGATATCTCTATATCAGGACGTATAAACGGTCTGCGGACATCCTCTATAGATTCACCAACAATATCCACCGCGCTCAGATCCGCTTCACCAAGCCCATACTGATCAGCCACACGGGTTGTATCTACATCAAGGGGATTGATTCCCATTATTTCCGAACAAACAGCATCTACCGAAACCACATCTCTGCCGGCAATAATCAATCCAAGACCTACTGGCATGCCATCTTCTGCATGATCTGCTTCCTGAGCAATTACGCCATCTACAATTGTTATAT
>JAPXND010000127.1:0-6177 GCA_033808695.1 Armatimonadota bacterium | reverse complement strand
GAACTCCAGCGTTGGTAATTTTTATTTATGAAGAATGAATTAGAGGTTATTATCTGATATGCTGGGGATAATGTACAAAATTGGAAGGGAGACTGCATGCAGTCTCCCTTCCAACAACCTATATATGGGAACAAGCTAAATAATATCGCTCTTAGTAAGTATTATTTCTTTTTTAATCTGCTTTAAACCAGGTATCGACTTATCCAGATACTTAGTATCGTCACTTATTCCTTCGCCATTCCAGCCTACTACATCCTGAACATTTGCAGATGCTCTTCTTGGATTAAAGCTGAATGTTGCAACATATTTATCCCTGGTAAAGGAATATATTTTTGGGTCTTTTGACAGATTTAGTTTTGTAGAAAATTTTCCTTTTGTTACAAGCAGTCCATGCATACCGGTCATAAAGCATCCGGTTACTGTGGGATCGACTTCCCAAGAGAAGGCTTTCATATTCTGCTTATCATAATCTACATAATCAAAGTCTTTAAGCGAAAAATCGATTCTGGCGCCATCAGGGAGATTGCTTTTACCTGCAACCATTAACACTTTAGGCGCAATTTTCCAAATTCTAACATCAATTACAATCTTTGTTGGTCTATTTGGAAGATCAGCTCTCTCAGTTTTACGAATCAGCATATCATCCAGGTTTCTCATTGCAACCTGCTTATGAGTGAAAGCATTTCTATCTTCCGGATTCTTCTTTAACTCTTCGTCACCCTGTTTTATGCAATCTCTCCACTGTTGAATTGCTTCATCAATTCTGCCATCTTTTGCATATGAGTTAGCAATCTGTCTATATACATACAGCAAACAGCCATCATCTTTTGTTGCAAGCTTTTCCCAAAACAAAGCTTTTTTATAATCCAGCGTTTTAAGAGCATGAATAGTAAATCCGGCGCTGAATTTAAGATCCCAAACGTTTGGGTTGTTTTCGATTCCCTCTTCAAGGAATTTTATAGCCGGCGCAAGATATCTTCTATCTGCACGTTCCGCTGAGTCTGTAAAGTTATATGATAGATGCCACGACCCAGTGGAATAAACATCAACCTGATGCGGATCCAACCATGTTATCATACGGATTAACGGCACAATAGCATCAAAGTTGCCATTGTGGAAAAACTCGTCCGTTCTAACCCAAAGCAATCCAGCTATAACTTCTCTAAATCCAATCAGCGTTCCAGCAATGTATTGACTTGGTAAGATAACCGGATTATTACCCACGTTGGTCATTACAGATCCTACGCCTTTGCCGGGTTGAAACTGAGCTCTCAGCGGGTCTATTGATGATTGCAGCTTCACAAACACCGGCACCAATACTACAATTATTAATAGTAAGATCAATTTTGTGTTGCGTTTCACGATTAACCTCACATGTCTTTTCTATCAAATACCAATATCGCTATTATCATAAGAACAGAGGTATAAACAATTGCATACAATATGTTTTGTGCATAGTATTGTAATTCGCTTCTAATAACAACATTTGGATGTATAAGCGGATTCTGTGTAAAGAAATTAGCAAAGTTTGGTATAAGATAATGAATTACCCAATAGAATGCTTTGACAACCGGGTTGAGAGTGTCCTTATTTGCCATTGACATTGTAACTTCTGACAGACTGCCGATTATGTAAACTGCAGTTGTAAGGAAGAAGTTAACAACCGGTGTTAGAAAAGTTGAAAAGAAAATGGCAACGCCCGTAAGCAGCAATAACTGGAAGAATATCATTAATATGCCTTTCCAAAGCTGCCATTCCGGCACCCAGTGATTTCTCCAGGTTGCCATAATGAAGAAAGCTAATGACATAAGGAACAAGTTAGCTATAATTGCCATTATGGCGCCTAAAAATTTTCCAAGCAGAAATTCATATCTATGAACAGGTTTTGCAAGCAGTGTAAATATAGTTCTGTTTTCTACTTCTGTAGGAATTAGATACACTCCAAGAATTACTGCCATAAACATACCGGATATAGCTATTATCCCAAGTCCAAAGCTTTTGATAATTGTTATCTCTTCTCTCATTGTAAGAAATGAGAATGATACTGAAAAAGCTATTAGAGCAAGTGTTACAATAAGGAAAATATTTAAAATTTTCTTCCGCAATGCATCTTCAAAAGTTGTTTTAGCAATTACCTTTATATTCACTTATTTCCCTCCTTAATAATTTCAACAAAAAGGTCTTCCAGTGTGCGTCTTTGAGGGACAATAGAGATAATGCTGCCACCATTAGCTCTTATAGTATCTATAGCAGTATTAACGCAATCACCTTCATGCAATGTCATTACATGCATACCATCTACAACATCTACATGTGAAACCTGAGAACCCAAACCAGAAATACAAGCTTCCGAAATATCAGTGCATGTCATTTCTACATAGCCGGCAAGAAGCATTTCATCAAGGGTGCCTATTTTCAGCAGATTACCACGATTCAGAATAGCAACCCTGTCGCAAACCATTTCAACATCGGAAAGCTGGTGTGAGCTAAGGAATATTGTTTTGCCAGCTTTTTTGAGACTAAGTATAAGATTCTGCACTTCTGCATGCCCAATAGGGTCAAGACCTGATGTTGGCTCATCAAAGAAAAGCAGCTGAGGATCATTAACCAAAGCCTGAGCTATTCCTACTCTCTGAAGCATTCCTTTTGAATATTGACTTAGGGGTTTGTTGCGGTTTGGATATAATCCTACTATGTTTAGCAGCTCTTCTGCTTTGGATTTAGCTTCAGAATGATCCATACCAAATAGTTTAGCATAAAAAATCAGTATCTCTTCGCTTGTCATATACTCATAAAAGTATGGACTTTCTGGTAAATAGCTTATTCGTTTTTTTACTTCTATTTCACCTGCGGGTTGACCAAAAATCCACGCACTCCCAGATGTAGGGTAAGTAAGACCAAGAAGCATTTTGATTGTTGTTGTTTTGCCTGCTCCATTTGGACCAAGAAAGCCAAAGATTTCGCCTTCCTGGACTTCGATGTTTAGGTCTGTTACTGCATTCACCTGTTCACTTTGCGTCGAAAGATGGTAGGTCTTAGTTAAATCTTCCGTCTTCACGGCAGTCGCCATAAAGCCACCTCCATTATTATTAACAATGCATTCAGCAGCAATGCATAGACGGCTTTGCAAATTTCGGGTCGCCTGCATAAGTATACCGATTGCTGATGATTAGTGTCAAGAAATGCAAGGTTTTTGGCAGACTAGTTAAATGGAACAGCTCAAATTAAACATAAAAAACAATCGCACAGCCATGATACCAACATTCCAACACTATCTTCACTTACGCATATAACAAATAAACAGTTCCATATTATGCAATTTTTAAAGAAATTTTTTATAATCCAAAGCAAATGATGTTATATTGAATGTATATGATTTTTATGCAGGCTGCGCAGCCCCCTTGACTTAGATATTTGTCTACCTTATACTATTCCAAATTATAGATGGGATTATGATGTTATGGCCAATTATTTAACTGATAAACAAAAAAGAATATTGATGTATATTGCAGATTATATCAATAAATTCGGCTACTCGCCTTCTATTAGGAATATAAAAGAGGCGCTTGGGATTAGAAATATAAAAGGCGTAACAGTGCATCTTGATGCGCTTGAGCGAAAGAAATATATATCAAGAAACAACTCCCATAGAAGCATACAAATATTAAATATGCCGAATTTAAACAATACAGAATTCACATCAATTCCGCTAATTGGTACTATTGCAGCTGGTCTTCCGCTTTTGGCAGTAGAGAATATTGAATCAAGAATATCAATCCCAAGCTCAATGCTGGGTATGGCTGATGAAGCATTCTTATTGAGAGTTAGAGGCGACAGCATGATTGATGCTCATATTCTTCCGGATGATCTTGTGCTTATAAGACCGCAGCATAATGCTGATAACGGAGATTTGGTTGCCGCACTTTTAGATGATGAAGCTACCGTTAAGAGACTGCATGTTGATGAAGACGAAATACTGCTTATGCCGGCTAACCCTCTTTACTCACCAATTCAGATTAAGGGTACTAATATAAGGATAATCGGCAAGGTAATAGGTTTGATAAGGAGCTATTAGAATAAAACACCCCGTTTGGAAAGAATTATAAGCACATCGAATGTGAATGCGCTTGCCCAATGAAGAATAAAGCACGGCAAAAACGATTTAGCCCTCATTGCTACTATTCCCAGAATGATTCCGGCGCCAAATGATGCAAGAATCTCGGGCATTGGTTTGCCAATATGCATAATGCCAAATGCAATAGCCTGCGGAATTATAGCAAACCACCCTATGGTTCTGCTCATGCTGAAAAGCATAAATCCTCTAAAGAAAAACTCCCAGCAAAAGAGATACATTCCATATGTAAGCTCAAAATACCCAAAGTATATCCAGTCATAGGCTGCCTGTTTTTGAATAGGATAATAGTTCTGAAACACCTGCATTTGAGATCCAATGATGTATAAAGGCAGGGCGCAAACAAACAGAATTGCAGACAGCTTGTATCCCATCCATCCATCTGCCACCGAACTCATTCCATAATCTGACACGCTGTCTTTTTCGATAAAGAGTATATAGATTAATGGAATCCACAATAGGCATGCTATGTTGACTACAATGTATTCATCATACGATACATTGCTCTTATTGAAATAGAACAATGCTGTTAGTATTAATATACTAACTATTAAAGCAGGAAATGCAAATTTGCGTTTAGACATATATCTCTCAAAACAATTGATTTTATTAACTATATAATAACATATGATGGTGCAAAAGTTATAATGGGATAAATATGAAAGGTTTAGCAATCTGGATTGATGGTTATAATCTTTGAGAGCAGAATAAAATTCTGAAGATTATAATGAATGAAACAATATTTCTATCAAATTGCGCCAAAGGAAATTTTTGATGCTTTCCATACGGGCGCAGTTAGATTTATGCTTAAAGGAGAAAATCAAAATGGCACATAAACTACCCGATCTTCCATATGATTATAATGCATTGGAACCATGGTATGATGAAGAAACACTGCATCTGCATCATGATAAGCATCATGCAGGATATGTAACCGGTTTAAACACTGCTGAGGAAAAATTAGGCGAAATGCTGAAAAGCGGAGATTTTGCAAATGCTAAATCAGTATCAGGGAACATAGCATTCAATGGCGCAGGTCATAAACTGCATTCAATATTCTGGACTAACATGAAACCAAACGGCGGCGGAAAACCAACCGGGGAATTGATGGATTTGATTAATAAATGCTTTGGAAGTTTTGAAGCATTTACAGGATTATTTCTTGCAGCAACAAATTCTGTTCAAGGTTCAGGATGGGGAGTGTTATCCTACTGTGCAGCAGATGATACTTTGGTAATTACCGGCGCAGAAAAGCATGAAAACGCCATAATTCCGGGATTGGAACCAATTTTAGCGCTTGATGTTTGGGAGCATGCCTATTATTTGAAATATCAGAATAAGCGTGCCGACTGGACAAAAGCTTTTATGGAGCATTTGGTAAACTGGGATAATGTAGCAGAGCGATATAATTCTGCAAAGAAATAAAAACATTATATAAAGCGTAAAGTTATGAAGCGAGGGTTGAATTAAATCCTCGCTTCGTGTTATATTCAGATTAATAATCCTTCTTAATTTCAAGGTTAGCTTGATGTATAATAAGCCAAAAGAACACGGATGGTCATTATCAAAAGCGCGAACATTCAACGAATGTCCCAGACGCTATTATTTCCAATACTATTACTCTAAAAATGGTTATGAGCCAGATCCGCAGCATGATGCTGTACTTGCACTGGAAATGTCTACAATACAAACCATGGATATGTGGCTGGGTGAATGCGTTCATAAAACCATTGAATGGATTCTAAATCATTCTAAAACCGAAGGAATTCCGGCTGTAAAAACTGCCCAATCTTATCTGCTGAATGAAATGAGCCGTGGTTGGTTGGGTTCAAGAAAGCGGCAATGGAAAAATGAGAAAAAAGGTGTTTATCCAAATCTCTTTGAACATTACTATCATCTGCGCGTTGGAAAAGCTTCCACAGACAGATTGAAGGAAAAGGGGCTGCAGTGTATAGAAAACTTTATATCTTCAGGTTTGTTTAGACAAATAACATTAGCGCCAACAACCAAATGGCTGCCAATAGAAAAATATTCAGCCTTTCGCC
>JAPXND010000126.1:0-6220 GCA_033808695.1 Armatimonadota bacterium | reverse complement strand
GGCATATGCCTACCTGCTGTATGAACCATTCCGCGTTATGACTGAAGTTGCCGAAAAACGGCTTCATGCTATCAAGGAATTTTCTGATCTCGGCTCAGGATTCAAAATTGCACTGCGTGATCTTGAAATTCGCGGGGCAGGCAATCTGCTTGGCGCCGAACAGCATGGGCAAATGGCATCGGTTGGATTTGACATGTATTGCAAATTGTTGTCTGAAGCCATAATAGAAACAAAAGGTGAAGAATCAGACCAGTTTATACTTCCAACTGCTGACCTGCCAATGGATGCATATTTGCCGGATTCATATATTCCAAATGAAAGCTTAAGGATGTCTTTCTATAAAAAGATGACGGCTGTTCGTGAAGAAAAAGATGTTGATGCAATTATGGAGGAGTTGCAAGATAGATTTGGAAGCTTGCCAAAACCAGTTGTAAACGCACTGGAGATATTGCGCATCAGGCTGAAATCAATTCCGGCAATGGTTGAATCAATAACATCTGATAAACAGCAGGCGGCAATAAGATTTCGAACAGGCGCCAGACTTGCGCCTGATATTGCAAAAGAGCTGGGCAGAAAGTATAGAGGCTGTGTTTTCGCTGGTGATAAGATTCTTATAGATAAACGTTCACCGCGCCTTATAAAGCTTATAGGTTATATCTTGGATGATTTGCCCAAGGCGCTTGCTGAATCTAAAGAGCTCTATCTTGCAAGAATATATTAACATTTGAGGAATAGATGCAAAAAGTAGTTGTTATTGGCGGCGGCGCCTCGGGACTAATGGCTGCCGGGAGAGCTGCAGAGTGCGGCGCCAAGGTTATTCTGCTTGAGCGGAATGGTATAGTCGGCAAAAAGCTGAATATTACCGGCAAAGGACGATGCAACCTTACCAATACTGCAGATTTAGAAGGTTTCATTAAAGCATTTGGCAGCACCGGCAAGTTTCTCTATGGAGCCTTTTCGCGTTTCTCCAATAATGACATGATAGATTTTTTGGAAAAACTTGGTGTTCCGACTAAAGAAGAGCGCGGGGGACGAGTGTTTCCTGTATCTGATTGTGCAGAAGATGTAACTAATGCAATAGAGAAATGGTGTCGTAAATCTGGCGTGGATATCAGAACAGGCGTTTTGGCTAAAAATCTTCTAATAAGCAGCAATGCTGTTGGTGGAGCTGCCATATTTTCTGGAGCTGTTAAGGCAAATGCAGTCATTGTTGCTGCTGGGGGAATAAGCTATCCAAAAACCGGTTCAACCGGTGATGGATATCGTATGGCTAAGGAAGCCGGGCATCTTGTTATAACTCCTTCTCCTTCATTATCTGCAATTGTAACAAAAGAGTTATGGGTAAAAGACTTGCAGGGATTAAGTTTAAAGAATGTATCTGCAAGTCTGTTATGCAGTGGGAAAAAAATCGCAAGTGAGTTTGGTGAAATGCTCTTTACACACTTTGGCGTATCCGGCCCCATAATTCTTACACTAAGCAAAATTTATGCTGGCTTGGCTGATAAAACCGATGTTCAACTTTCTCTAAATTTCAAGCCTGCACTCAACCAAGAACAGCTGGAATCCCGATTGATTAGAGACTTCACCCAAAAGAAGATGGTGAAAAACTATATGCCGGAGCTGCTTCCAAAAAAGCTTATTCAGCCTGTTTTAAAATTTGCAGGCATACCAGATGAAACCTATGTAAATAGAATTACTCCTGCTATGCGCAGGTCATTGATTAAGTATCTGGTAGATTTTCCATTAACAGTTGTAAAAACACGCTCAGCAGATGAGGCAATTGTTACAGCAGGCGGAGTATCTACAAAAGAGATCGATCCAAGGACAATGGAATCGCGATTGGTGAAAGGATTATATTTCGCCGGTGAGGTTATTGACATTGATGCGGTTACAGGCGGATTCAATCTTCAAGCTGCATTTTCAACCGGATGGATAGCTGGTGAGAATGCAGCTAAACAACAAAAAAGCCCATCGCAATGATGAGCTGATGCATCTGAAATTTGGGGCGAGAAATGGGACTTGAACCCACGACCTCCAGGGCCACAACCTGGCGCTCTAACCAGCTGAGCTACTCCCGCCATATAAAAATTGTATGGCGCCCTCGAAAGGAATCGAACCTTTGACCCACTGCTTAGAAGGCAGTTGCTCTATCCCCTGAGCTACGAGGGCATACATGAAAAAAATGGAGCGGGAGACGAGGTTCGAACTCGCGACATCCAGCTTGGAAGGCTAGCGCTCTACCAACTGAGCTACTCCCGCATGATTAACTACCCTAAAATTATAACATTGACCTATTATATTGTCAATTATTTCTTGTATCTTTAATTATGAATTTACAAAGACAATTCTACTCTTCTTACTCTTATTAAAGAGAGGGAGAAGAAGAAATTGTTTTTTTATTATGCAATGGTGTATTGATAATAATTATTGTTTGATATTTACATTATCTTCAAGTATAATTTATATAATTGGAGGAAAAATGCGCGCTGAAATAATATCAGTTGGAACAGAGCTTCTACTCGGACAGATTATAGATACTGATGCCCCATATATGGCTAAAATTTTATCCTCCTTAGGTATTGATACATACTATCGATCAACCGTTGGAGATAATATTCAACGACTTTCCCAAACTCTAAAAACAGCTTTTGACAGGTCTGATATTGTGATTACAATTGGCGGACTTGGACCTACGCAAGATGATCTTACAAAAGAAACCATTGCCCAAGTTTTAGATGACGACCTCGAGAACGACCCGGAATCTGAAAAATCAATAAAAGACTATTTTACCAAACGTGGGCTTGGAATAACGGCAAGCAATCTCAAACAAGCGCTCATTCCTAAATCCGGTTGGGCTGTTCCTAACAGCATGGGAACCGCTCCGGGGATAATTGTTGAAAAAAATGGAAAAATTGCCATAGCGCTGCCCGGACCGCCGAATGAATTCATTCCAATGGTAACAAATTCAATTGTGCCATACTTAAGCGCCAAAACTGAATCTCAACGATCTGTAATAGAATCGCGGGTTCTCAGGGTAATTGGGATAGGTGAGTCTGCTGCAGAAGAAAAAATCAAGTCTCTTTTGGCAGGAAAAAACCCATCTATTGCGCCATATGCTAAAAATGGAGAGGTTCATTTAAGAATAACTGCAAAAGCTTCTGATAACGATTCAGCCATTCAGTTGATAGATGGATTGGAGAGTAAAGCAAGATCAATCCTTGGCAATCATATCTACGGTATAGATGAAGAAACCTTGGAGTCTGTTGTTGTTGAAAAACTCAGGGAAAAGAACCTTACTTTGGCGCTTGCCGAGTCTTGCACAGGCGGCTTAATTGCAAATAGAATTACTAACATCCCCGGCAGCTCCGAAGTGTTTTTGGCTGGTTTGGCTGCTTACAGCAATGAAGCGAAAATCAATATTCTTGGTGTGCCGGCTGATATAATCGAAAAACACGGCGCAGTAAGCCGAGAAACTGCATCCGCTATGGCAGAAGGGATGATGGCGCTTACCAATGCAGATATTGCGTTAAGTGTTACAGGTATTGCCGGCCCTGGTGGAGGCGCTGCTGAAAAGCCTGTTGGATTAGTATATATCTCTATTGCAGTTTCTAGTGGGATAGAAACGGTGAAGAATCTGTTCAATGGGAGCAGAATTGACATAAAGCATAGAACATCACAGGCAGCATTGAACATGATAAGAACGCATCTAATTGAAAATGAATAAGCAACGTTTGTTTATAGCAGTTTTACTGGAAGATAGTGTTAAAGAAGAGATTTACAAGGTTATTGAAGAGATAAAACCGTCATCTGCCAATGTTAAATGGACAGCATTTGAAAATCTTCATATAACAGTGAAATTTCTTGGTGATACTGATCCGTCAAAGATTGGTGAAATAGTAAAATCAATTGAAGATTCATGCAGTCAGATTGCACCATTTGATTTAGAAATATCCGGAGTTGGAACTTTCCAGCGTGGTGGAAATCCATCAATAATATGGACGGGAATAACATCCGGAGCCGAAGAGCTGGCTCAATTAGCAAATAATATTAACAACAATTTGTCATATATTGGTTTTGAGAAGGATAAACACCTATTTATGGCGCATATAACAATAGGCCGAATAAAATCTGCAAACAACAATGCAGCATTGAAGAAAAAAGTCGGTTTGCTTGAAAATAGGTTTATCATTAAAACAAAAATAAATAATATTGCACTAATGAGAAGCGATTTAAAGCCAACCGGTCCTATATATACCATGTTAAAATCGATAGAATTAATGAATTAATTTAAATTTTATATATGCAAAAAAATCAAATTTTAAGAGGAGATACCCACATTGGATAGAGGGAACGATAAAGATAAACAACAAGCATTGGAGCTTACCCTCAGCCGTATTGAGAAGCAGTTTGGAAAAGGTGCGGTAATGAGATTAGGTGAGTCGACTCATCAAAAGATAGAAGTAATTCCTACCGGGTCTCTGGCTTTGGATATTGCATTAGGTGTTGGCGGGATTCCCAGAGGAAGAATAACCGAAATTTACGGTCAGGAATCATCAGGAAAAACAACAATAGGATATCACATTGTTGCAGAAGCGCAAAAAGCAGGAGGAAATGCAGCTTTTATAGATGCAGAACATGCAGTAGACCCTGTATATGCACGAAATTTAGGAGTAGATATTGATTCGCTGCTTATTTCTCAGCCGGATACTGGTGAAGAAGCATTAGAGATAATAGATGCTCTTGTTAGAAGCGGCGCTATTGATGTAGTTGTGTTAGATTCGGTAGCGGCGCTTGTGCCAAAATCAGAGATAGAAGGCGATATGGGTGATTCTCACGTGGGCTTGCAGGCGAGACTTATGTCGCAGGCTATGAGAAAGATTGGCGGATCTCTCAATAAATCAAACACATCTGCCGTTTTTATTAACCAGATAAGAGAAAAAATTGGTATAATGTTTGGTAATCCTGAAACAACACCAGGTGGAAGAGCATTAAAATTCTGGGCATCGGTTAGAATGGAAGTCAGAAAAGTTGAAACGCTGAAACAAGGCTCTGAAATGATAGGCAGCCGTACCAGAGTTAAAATAGTAAAAAACAAGGTTGCTCCGCCATTTAGGCAGGCAGAATTTGATATAATGTTTGGCAAGGGTATATCACGTTCTGGCGGTATTCTTGATATCGGAGTAGAGCTAAGCATTATCAGTAAAATGGGAACATGGTTTGCATACGGAGATCAGCGCCTTGGACAGGGAAGAGAGAATGCAAAGCAATACTTAGAAGATCATCCGGAAATAATGGAAGAGATAGAAAACAAAATCAGAGGGCAAAATGTTGATGAGCTAGTTATAGCGTCATCTACCGACAATGATACAGAAGCAGATGAATAAACTAATGAATTATATATAATCTGTTGAAATTATGGCTGTAATAACTGCAATTGAGATACAAGATAAACGAAAAAATCGTCGTTCAATATTTCTAAACGGTAAATTTGCAATTGGTGTGGACGAAAGCATAATCAGTGGTCTTAACCTGAAAGTTGGAAGAGAGATTACTGAAGAAGAGCTGAATGATATAGTTCATGCAGAATTGGTTAATCAGGCTAAAGAACGCGCACTAAAGCTGCTTGATTATAGAAAAAGAAGCAGATTAGAAATAGAACAGAAACTAAAAAAAGCCGATTATGAACAAGATGTGATTGACGAAGTTATTCAAAATCTCGAAGAATTAGGATTTATAGATGATATGGATTTTTCCCAAAGCTGGGTGAACAGCAGAAAATCAGGCAAAGGAATGGGAAAAAACCGTATAAAATGGGAGTTGAAACAAAAAGGTATAGATAAAGAAGTTTTAGACAGCGTATTGTTATCATTAAATTCAGAAGATGAATATGAAACGGCGCTGAAATCTGCCGAGAATAGATGGCGTAAAGATAAAGACCCGGATATTCGTGCAAAGAAACGGCGTCTGATATCTTATCTAAGCAGGCAGGGATTTAGCTGGGAAACAGCGAATAAAGTAGTAGAAACTATATCATATGATAATGATGATTTAGTTTAAACGCAACAAAATTCACTCATAGGTTTGTTGATATTTAATGTCTATTCAAATAGTTAGCCGGATTCATTAATAATTGAATCGCTCAACCTCCGTCCGACTTTAAAGGGGGGTGAGGCGGAATTGATTTGGTATATATTAGTAGGATGTTTAGCAGCAGTAATAC
>JAPXND010000125.1:0-6484 GCA_033808695.1 Armatimonadota bacterium | reverse complement strand
ATATACAGTTATCTTGCTTTATTACCCATTCTTGGTTGATTACTCATAGATCTTAGTTTTGTTATTTGATCTGCTGTTAAAACCTTCCTAATTTTTGTCCATGTAGATATGTTTAAGTTTGTCATTTCAGTCTCAACTGCTCTTATTTGCGCGTATTGCTTTTTCACATTATTTTCATTGTATTTCGCCGCGTATATCTCATTCCTTAAGGGCGTTGATGCTTTTTGCATCTTTGTAAAAAGAGATGCCATTGACTTGTCTGTATTTGCTTTAATGGATTTAATTTTGCTTGATTGTGTATTACTTAGCTTCAATGTGCCAGACATCATTAAAATCATATCTGCAGATGGAATTCTGCTGAACCCTCTCATCATTGGCGGAGGTGCAGACATACCTCCTTTGCCTTTTGTAACATTTGTTTGGCTGTATACTACAAGCATACTTGCAGCAAATATTATAGATATTACTATAAGAAACAACTTTTTCATTTTACATTTCCTCCATTATTTAATTCTCTTAAAACATTATATAATTCAGATACTGCACATATTGTTTTATGGCAAATTTGGCGTTGGAAACATGGATTCATTATTCATAGGCATTTGCTGTCTCGATCTATCATTTGGCATCCTATTCTGTCTGCGCTGGTCTCTATCAGATCTCTGTCCAGGAAATGGCTGCACTGGAGCGTTCATCATCTGTTGAAACGCCTTTAATTGCTCGTTAGACAATATTTTTCTAATCTGCTTCCATACTAACAGATTATTATTAATAATTTCCACCTCTGCTTTAACTGCATTATTTGCAAACTCAAGTATTTTTTCTGGATCATAATCTGAATTTAAAACAGCTTCTCTCAACAGCTGTGTTGCTTCTGCAGATTTTTTTTGTAATGGTTCCAGTGTTTTTTGATGTTTATCTAAAACAGTTTTAAGATTTTCTGTTTGTGTGGCATTCAATCCTAATGGTTGAGCCAATCTATCAATCATAGCGCTCTGAGGAGGCATAATTGACATTGAAGGACAAGTCATCATTATACCAATACCTCTCTGCATTCCTTGTTGACGCATATTTGGCTGTGGCTGACCACTAGGTTGACCTTGTGGCTGCTGTTGTGCAAAGAGCATACTGCAAACAAGAATCATAATAATTACCGATGTTATCAACTTTTTCATCATTTTTCTCCCTTTGTAGGTAAACACAGATTACCCTAATATTTAGACCAAATTGATTTTAACAGAATAATTTCATATTATAATAGCAATAGCATTTAAATTTTATTTAATCTTAAAGTATAAAGCATTCAATATTTATCTCTTTTTACAAAAAAATTATATAATATCACATGCAAATCATATATCAATGAAAAATAGCATAAATATGTTATATATTTTATATTCAATAACTTGTAAAAGGTTCAATCTAATGATAGAATCTGTTTGTTGTTATTTAAACAAATTAGAGGTATTATACAATGAAAATACTGATAGCCGATGATGATAGAGACCTTATAGAAGGGTTGAGATGGTATCTTGAAGCAGAAGGATTTGAAATTATTTCTGCATTTGACGGTGAATCTGCAATCAACACTTTTCGTGAACATAAGCCGGATTTAGTAATTTTGGATATAATGATGCCAAAATTAGATGGCATAAAAGTATGTGAAACCATAGCAAATAAATCTGATTCTATGATAATGATGCTTTCAGCCAGAGACGGTGAAATAGATAAAGTACGATCTTTAAAACTTGGGGCGGATGATTATGTTATAAAACCTTTTCATATATCTGAACTAGTTGCAAGAATTCATGCACTCTTCAGAAGAAAAACTTGGTCAAGCACAAAATCATCACACCATTTTGGAAATCTGGAATTATTTGTTGATGAGCATAGGGTTACTGTAGACGGAACAGATGTAGAATTAACCACCATGGAGTTTGATCTGTTGTCTGCTTTTATGAACAATCCTCAGATTGTTCTCACAAGAGATCAAATTGTGGAAACAATATGGGGAGAGGACTTCTATGGCGAAATCCGATTGGTGGATAATCTTGTATATCGCCTGCGCGAAAAACTTACAAGCGCCGGCTGCGATAATTTCCCTATTTCTACTATTAGAGGAGTAGGTTATGTCTACAGGCCATAAACCAAGTGTAAAAATAACAATTGCATTAACAGTATTTCTTGTTTTGCTCAGTTGGATAATAAGCAACGGAATATCAAATTATTTAAATTATCTTAATATACTTTCTATTCGTCAACAGATAATATTAAATTCTGGAAATCCCAATCTGAGATTCCCAAAACCAAGATTTGGTATAATTGAATTCTTCAGCGGGCATAGACCTTTACCGCCTATAGACTCAAACTCATTTAAAAAAAATCGAGAGAATGATAATCAATCTAATTTAAAGAACCAAAATAGTAAAGAAGATGGAATTGAAAAAAACAGAAGAGCAAATTTACCAAGAATCAAACGTTTCAGCAAGGAGCAAATATTTTGGTTTGAATTTAAATGGTTGTTGTTAAGAATTCTATTGGCTGTAGGACTTGCCATAATAGCAGGAGTATTATTAGGAAGACGATTTACTCGACCTCTAATGCAGCTTGCAAATGGTGCAGATCAATTCAATAATGGTAATTTTGATTATAGAATTCCCGAAATGGGAGAAGATGAATTTACCGTTGTCGCCTCTTCTATGAATGAAATGGCAAATAGAGTATCTGATCAAATTAAAACATTGGAAGATGATGCAGAAAGACGAAGAAACTTTTTGGCTGATGTAGCTCACGAGTTAAGAAGTCCGGTTACAACTATGAGAACAATGGCAGGAGCTTTGAAGGATGGCTTAGCGGACAATCCTGAACGACATGAAAAAGCTATTTCGGCTCTTTATCGTACATCTGAGCGTTTGTTAAGATTAGTCCAAGAGCTTATGGATATATCAAAAATGGATGTAAATGAATTTCCTCTTAATTTAAAAAAGGTTGATTTAAAATCATTGTCTGATGCAGTTATACAATCATACCAGGAATCTAACGCTAAAATATCACTTCTGCTGCCTGATGAAGATTTTAAGCCATTTGCTGTAATAGACCCCGATAGAATAACACAGATTCTGGATAATTTATTGGCAAACGCTGTAGAATATGCAGGAGAAAATGCAGAAATAAAAGTCATTATAGAAGATTCCAATGATAATATAAAAATAACTGTTTCTGACAATGGAATAGGTATAAAAGCCAAATACCTTCCATACATATTCGATTCTTTTTATAGGGCAGATACAGCAAGAACACCAGGAGACAGCCACTCTGGTCTGGGACTTAGTATTGCTCGCAAGCTGATTGAAGTTCATGGAGGAAAAATGTCAATAGAGAGTGAAGAGAATAAGGGCACTGATGTGATAATATTTATTCCTAAAAACAATATATCAGCATAAAAATCAGCAATAATTGAGGTGAATATGGAGAGCGGATATATTATTCAACCAGAAAAATGGCATAATCATGCATCTTGTATTGTTCAGCTGCCAAACAGTGATTTACTTGCATGCTGGTACCATGGTTCAGGCGAAAGAGAAGCTGATGACGTTATTATAGAGGGATCGCGCTTTTCAGCTGAAACAAATCAATGGAGTAAGCGATTTTTAATGGCTGATGCTGAGAACTATCCCGACTGCAATCCCTGCATGTTCATTGATTCAGCCAATAAGCTATGGCTGGTTTATGTAACTATTCTTGCAAATGAATGGCATACTGCCCTCTTACGATATAGAACATCCGTAGATTTTGATAAACCACTATCGCCAATATGGAACTGGTCAGATGTTTTGCATACAACACCGTCTGACAGCTTTATAACAGATGTGCTTGATACAGATTATTCTACCTTTTTTTGTTTTAATGATGAAGCAGATTCTAAATGGATGACAGAATATTTTAAAAAGCAGAATAATCTTGTAAACAATAAGCTGTTTCGAAGATTAGGCTGGATGCCTCGCTGCCGCGCAGTGGTATTGAGTGATAATAGAATAATACTGCCGCTATACTCTGATGGATTTGATTTCTCAATAATGCTCATAAGCGATAACAATGGAGTGCAATGGCATACCAGCAAACCAATTGTATCACCCGGCGGAGTTCAACCATCTGTTGTTGAACGAAAAAATGGCGACTTAGCTGCCTATTTGCGGAACAATGGTCCCGCGCCTCATTCCATAATGCGCACAATGTCATACGACAGAGGCGAATCATGGAGCATTCCTGAATATATTGACCTGCCAAATCCAGGGGCAGGTATAGAAGCCATTTGCTTAAAGAACGGGGTGTGGGCAATGGTTTATAATGACACAGATAGATCAAGACACAGACTTGCTATCGCTGTCTCTACTGATGAGGGAGATAATTGGGAATTATGCAAATATATTGAAAATGATGACAACAATGAAGTAAAAGGCAGTTATTCGTATCCTTCCATAATTCAGACTGCTGACAACAAAATATGGATTACCTATACACACCAAATCCCTGCAGTTGGAAATACAATAAAATGGGTGCGGTTTGAAAAAGACCAGATATGTTAAACACTCAACATATTGTTTTTGATGTCATTTGCTGCTTCATTCAGGTGTTCAAGAATTAATAATTCCTCTTCGGAAAATGTGCAATCTTGTGTTCTGCAGATGGGTTTTATTGGCAATCCCTGCATTGAAAGAAATATTTTTGCAGATGTAGGATATTTATTCCTAACCGCCATATCGGCTATGCTGAGAAATCTTTGCAGCTTATGCGCTTCTTCGGCGTAAGCGGTAAAATTGTGACATAGCCACGCATAATGCCAAGGAAGGAGGTTTGCACCGATGCCTGAATAACCTCCCCCGCCAAGCTTCAAGGAATCCAGCAGTGTTGGTGCATTGGCATTCGTATAGATAATGTTGGAATTATTAGCTGCATTTATTTTCGCTTGCAGCGATACTATACTGCATGATGTATCCTTGAAATAGAAAAACCTGTTAGTAGAGGCAATCTCTTCAACCATTTTTTGTGAGAGCAATCTATGATATGGCACAGGACATTCGTAAATACCTAAGCGTATTCCCTCTGTATGTGATATCAGATGATGAATATTTTCAAGCCATAATTCATTACTATCTGATTCATGCGCAATTTCAGCAGCATTTATGACAACAATAGAAACACCAGCATCCGCCATAAATTTTATGGATTCAATTTGATGTTCTATGTTTCCTCCAAATGTCCCAGTTGCTGCAACCGGTATTAATCCATTACACCTTGACACTGCTCTTGATGCAATTTTTATCCGTTCTTCTTCATTGAGATGATACATTTCACTTGAAAGGCATACTGAAAACAAACCATCTGCATTATTTTTCATATACCAATCTGTAAGTGCATCCAGTCCATACCAGTCAATTGAATAATCTTCTTTGAATGGTGTAAGCATTACCGGCCACATTTTTGCTGATTTAACATTTTGTTGAATCATTTCTATTTCAAAACCGTCTCACTAATAAGGGAATCTAATCTTAGCAGATTAGATTCCCAAACTTATTTAAATTTTTGCATTTATATATCTTCTGTTTTTATCAATTCTTCAGTTAGTATCAGCATTTTTCCACCAATGTCTGCACGAGCAACTTCGCCTTCCTTCAACTCATAAGTCATAACACCACTCATTTTGCAAACATCGCTTAACAAGGCAGGAAATACGCCATAATCCGGCATTATAGCTTCAGGGTCAGGAACAAAACAAGTAGGTCCGCAGAAGTAGATAGCCATTCCGCCTGATTGATATTTTTTCCTGAACATACAGCTTACCAACTGTGTGCTTGTACCGGAATAATTTACTCTGGGTTTTGTATTTGCCATATGTTCTGTATCATCAGCTAAATCCATCCATCCTACTGCACTGTGAAAATGCTCTATGGATTTTGCATTTTCAAAACCATCTATTTCATTCATGTAGTATTCTGCATGTCCTATTGCTTCTTCTGATGTTGGCAGAATGCCAAATACTGAATCAAAGCTCTCTACCGGACGTAATTCTTCATCAAAAACTCTGCCGTTGGTCAGCAGTATACCGCCATCATTTCTAACCCAGTCAGCAATTTTCTCTAATACCGGACGTCGAACTGTTTCGGCATTCATCATTACAAGACAAGGAGAGTCTTTAAGAGCTCCATCAAGTATCATCATTTCGCTAACCGGATTTACAGGATGCTTACGTCTTACAAATGTAAGAGTCTTTTCAATGTTTTCCGGCATAATGCCCTCAAGAACTGATCTATCAGTCGGCCAGAACATTGATATGGCCTTGTGAATATATTCGCGCTCACCGCCTAGTTTAAGGTAGTCTTTCAAAGCTTCTGCTGCCGGCAGTGGATCATTGTTTGCATCTATAACGTTTCCGTAATAGTGAAATATCTGCCTGTTTCCGTATGCTATAGATCCAAACCTGTCT
>JAPXND010000124.1:0-6568 GCA_033808695.1 Armatimonadota bacterium | reverse complement strand
ATTGCCACCTTCTGATCTTGGAGATAATACCAAAACTAAAAAAACGCCTGTAATTGAAGAAGCGGCGCCGAAGTCGCTTCCTACAAGTCCTGGTAAGGCAAGGCGTAGAAAGAAAAAATTTGAGCTGCAGGACAGCCAATTTCCAGCACTAACAAGTATCAGTGTATGATGCTGTAATGGGGAGGTTATAAACTATATGTCCAGCATTGAAATAACGGGTAAGTGTATTGAAGAAGCAACCCAGCTTGCTATTGAGCAGTTAGGTGTTACTGAAGATGATGTATATGTAGAGATTGTTGAAGAAGGCGCAAAAGGATTTCTGGGAATTGGTCAATCGCCGGCAAAGGTAAGGGTTACTCTCAAAGATCCCAATTCTTCAATTAACGAGATAAATGTCATTCAAAACAGCCAAGTATCGGAATCCGATGCAAGAGATCAAGCTATACCGGCGGATGAAACCAAAGATGAATCATCAGATCAGCTTGTTCCGGATGATAACATTAATCTTTCTGAAATCGCACGATCAACCCTCCAATCAATTGTTGATGGTATTGGTTTTGGTGGAACGGCTGTAATTGTAGACAGCAGCGATGAATTTATAAATCTGAATATTGAAGGTGGAGATTCCGGTGTGCTGATTGGAAAGCACGGTCAAACAATCAATGCCATACAATATGTGGTTATTTTGATTGTAAATAAGCATCTTGCTAAAAGAGTAAGAATAAATATTGATGTAGAAGGTTACAGAGCAAGACGTGCAGAAACACTGACAAATAGAGCAAAGGATTTAGCAGATAAGGTACGGGAATCGGGTGAAGAAGCAGTGCTGGAGCCTTTAGATGCAAGCGAGCGCAGAATAATTCATACTGCTCTTGCAGATGATCCCGATGTTTGCACCTATAGTGAAGGTATGGAACCAGAAAGGTATATTGTTATATCACCAAAAAAATAGGCAGATATAATATGCACCTATTGTGTTATTGAAAATTATGTGGAGAGCTGGATATAATCTGGCTCTCTTGTGCTATAAAAGGCAAATAAAATGTATATACCAAATGATACTATATCGGCCGTAGCAACACCTGTGGGCGAAGGCGGATTAGGCGTTATACGGATAAGCGGAAATGGCGCAATTGAGTGTGCAGACTCAATATTTCATTCCAAATCCGGCAAAAGTGCAGCGGATTTCCTATCTCATACTGCACATTATGGTTATGTGAAAGATCCGTCATCCGGTGAGGTTGTTGATGATTGTATTGTTACTGTGTTTCGCTCTCCCAACAGCTATACCGGTGAAGACACTGTAGAAATATCCTGTCATGGCGGAAAGGCAACGTTAGGCAGAACCCTTGAGCTTACACTTAAAGCCGGCGCTCGATTGGCAGAACCAGGCGAGTTTACAAAACGTGCATTTATGAACGGAAAACTTGACCTGGCACAGGCAGAAGCTGTTCTTGATATCATCCGTGCAAAAACAAATGAATCGCTTAAGGTTGCCCGAAGGCAGATAGATGGATTTCTATCCTCAAGTGTTCGTAATATTCGTGAAGCTATTATTAGGTTGCTTGCAGAAATTGAAGCTTCTATTGATTTTCCTGATGATGTAGATGAACCATCCAAAGAATACATTAAAAATCTGCTGAATGAACAGACAGCTGATATAGAGATGCTTCTTGCCTCTGCGGATAAAGGCCGTATCTATCGAGATGGAATTCAGGCGGTAATAATAGGCTCTCCAAATGTTGGGAAATCAAGCTTGCTGAATGCGCTCCTTAGAGAGAGCAGGGCTATAGTAACACCTATTCCGGGCACCACCCGTGATGTAATAGAAGAGCAGATTAATATCAAAGGGGTTCCGGTAAAAACAATTGATACAGCGGGTATAAGAGAAACTGATGACATTGTTGAGAAAATTGGTGTAGATAGAACACGAATCTCAGCGGAACATGCAGATATACTTCTCTTTATGATAGATGCTGAAGCAGGCTTCAGTGATAACGATAAGTCAATAATAAGCCAGTATATAAACAACAAGATTATACTGGTTATTAACAAAACGGATAAAATATCTGACACTGAAATATCTCAGGTGCATAACATGGTTAAATGCTGGATAGAATCTGAAATGAATAAAGAAGATCTGCCGGTTATACTTACTTCCATACTGAATAACGAAGGTATATTAGAGTTGGAAGATGCTATTGTGGATATGGTATTATCAAACAACATATCCGCCTCTGATGAAGTAATGGTAAGCAATATAAGGCATAAAAACGCACTAATGCAGTCATTGGTATCATTAAATCATGCAATCGAAACTGTTGACAGCGATTTGCCAATAGATTTGGTAAGCATTGATGTAAAAAGTGCAATTGAAGAATTAGGCGGAATTACAGGTGATAATGTTGCAGAGGATGTAATAGACCGCATTTTCAGTGAATTCTGCATAGGAAAATAAAAGAAGGTGTAGCTATGATATTAGATAACATATCGCATTCATCTCTGTATAAGGGAATATCCAAAGGGATTGATGAGGCATTGGATTTTATTCAAAACAATGATATGAATTCCTTGTCTGAAGGCAGACATAATCTTGGCAGTAACTCTATGTTTGTTATTGTTTCATCCTACAATACTAAACCGGTTGATAAAGGCGTATGGGAAGCTCATAGAAAGTATATCGATCTGCAGTATATCATAAGCGGTGCAGAGATGATAGGGCATACTTCTATTGCTGGTTTGACCACAGCGATTGCATACGACCCTGATAACGATATAGAATTTCTAATAGGCAAAGAAGGATCGTTATGTCATCTGAAATCTGGCGATTTTGCCATATTCTATCCGCATGATGCACACATGCCTGGACTTAAAATATCAAATTCGCAGCAAGTTTATAAAGCAGTTTTCAAAATCATTTTATAAGCGATTTAATAAATAAATTAGTATATATTATAAGCTATAACAATATTGAATTCTCTTGACCAGAAATGATGTATCCTGATATACTATCACTTATCTGCAGTCCACACTACCCTATGGAAAGATTATACTATTATGCCAATTTCTGTCATAACAGAGATACAATCACTTAACGGAATAACACAGTGCAGCATGCTTCGCAGAATAATAAAAAGCTTTGCATATAAATCCCTGAAAAATCAGGAAGCAATTGATGACCTTACTCTGGCGTTTGATGAAGCTCTTAGTTATGCCCCTTGTGGTGATAAGAATTACATATCTGTTAAAGTATCAAATGACTCTGATAATCAGATATCACTTGAAATGGCATATAAAAATCCAGAATTTATGAATAGTGAAATTAAAAGAAAGCAGGAATTTGAACAGCTTGTTTTTACTCAGCTGTTAGACAGCATTGAATATACGGTAAAAGCAGGAAGAACCATAATACGTTTAACCAAACATCTTTAGGCTTCAATTGTTTTTAGCATCTCTATAAAATCCACTTTTAGCGCCTGTAACGGCAATTATGTGTATTATTTGTAAATTGACGGTATAATCTATCCTGTGCTACCATTTAGTAATTGATATAACAGAGGTAATATATGCTGCTTGCTATTGATGTAGGTAATTCAAATACTTCACTTGGCGTTTATGACGGCGATAAGTTGATTATTGATTGGCGAGTGCAGACTCAATTAGGGCGGACGGTGGATGAATACGGGCTTTTCGGGCGTGAGTTATTGAGTCTGGCAAACCTGACATTCTCTGATATTGACGGTGTTGCCATATCTAATGTTGTACCGCCAACTGCAGCTCCGCTTTCGGAATTTTCCCGCAAATACGTAGGCGTAGAACCATTTATTATAGATGCAACAATGGATTATGGTATTGGAATTCATGCCGTCCCAAAATCTGATGTTGGTGCAGATAGAATAGTTAATGCCGTAATAGCTTATGCATTGTATGGCGGACCATCAGTTGTTGTTGATATGGGCACTGCTACCACATTTGATGCAATTGCGCAAAATGGCGACTATCTTGGAGGAGCGATAGCTCCTGGTATTGGTATATCTGTAGAAGCTTTGTTTTCCGCTGCTTCAAAATTGCCGCGTGTAGAGCTTGTGTGTCCGCCTTCAGCTATTGGAACTACCACCAAAACAGGCATGCAGTCCGGAATTGTATACGGGTTTGCCGGACAGATAGATGGAATAGTAGAGCGTTTTATAAACGAACTTGGTGAAGATACAAAAGTAATAGCAACCGGCGGATTGGCAGAATTTATTGCTAAAGAGACCAAGTATGTTAAAATAGTAAATCCTACATTAATGCTTGATGGGCTTTGTTTAATGTACCGGCGTAATAAACTGTTAATGCAGGAGCGGAAGCCATAAGAATCTGTGATATAAACATAGATCCGCCTGTTATTCTTGCTCCGCTTGCCGGTATATCCAACAACGCTTTCAGAACAATTTGCAGGAAATTTGGCGCCGGCGCTGTATATACCGAAATGATAAGCAGCTGCGGGATTTACTACAATAATACCCGCACATTTGACATGTTCGACTGGTCGCCGGATGAGAGCCCGGTGGTTGTCCAAATCTTTGGTAGCAATTCTGAAATAATGGCGGAAGCAGCCAGAAAAATAGAAGAGCATGGTGCAGAAATCATTGATATCAATATCGGCTGCCCGGTGCCAAAAGTCGTTAAAACCGGTGCGGGATCTGCACTTTTGGATGATTATCACAATGCAGAGAAGGTTATATCATCGGTAGTAAATGCAGTTAGAATACCTGTTACTATAAAAACTCGATCTGGACCGGATTCCAGTCGTATAACTGCAATAGAAATATCAAAAATAGCCGAGAATGCAGGAGTATCGGCAGTTGCTGTTCATGGAAGAACAGCTGCTCCAAGCTGGTATCAGTTGTGTTGGAAAGGCAAAGCTACCTAGAGTCGGAGAATTTTCACCTGACCTGATAGCCAAGTGCTTACTTGGAAAAGAAATACCAAAGTTAGAAGCAAATTCAGAAAAGATAGTAGGACGACCGCCCATCATGTGTCCAGGATGTCCACATCGGGGTGTGTTCTATTTACTGAGTAAAGAGAAAAATATCTCTATCTCCGGTGATATTGGATGTTACACCTTAGGATCTGCTGACCCACTAAGAGCCATGGATACCTGTATCTGTATGGGTGCGAGCATTAGTGCAGGTCACGGTGCACAGATTGCATTCAAGAGTCAAGGGAGTAGTATGCGTACGGTATCAGTAATAGGAGACTCCACGTTTTTTCACTCAGGCATTACCGGTCTGATTAACGTCTTATATAACAGGAATAATACCCTAACGATTATCCTAGACAACCGAATCACTGGCATGACTGGTCACCAGGATAATCCAGGTACGGGTTATACCCTAAAAGGCGAAAAGACTATTGCCATAGATATTGTGAAACTGTGCAAGGGACTTGGCATAGAAAACGTGTGTCAAGTTAACCCGCTAAATCTTGAAGAGACAAAGAAGGCGATCAAGGCAGGGCTTTCAAGTGATGAACCATCAGTCATTGTTGCTAAATGGCCATGCGCATTGAAAAAAGTTTCAGCTCTAGATACTGAAGAATTTGATTTGACAAAAAAGAAGTACCATGTCTTAGAGGATAAGTGCAAATCCTGCAATCTTTGCATATCCTCGGGATGTCCTGCACTTTGCATGGATAAGACAGTAACCGTTGATTTGGATCTCTGCAATGGTTGTGGAGTATGTGCTGAAATTTGTCCATTTGATGCCATATGTGAGGTGAGCGAATAATCATGGATACCAAGAATATATTGATTGTAGGTGTTGGAGGACAAGGCATCATTTTTTGTAGCAAGGTACTGGCAGCCGGGCTTTTGAAAGCAGGATATGATGTAAAGATGTCGGAAGTACATGGGATGGCTCAACGAGGAGGAAGCGTATCAACGCAAATCCGCTTTGGTAAGAAAGTGTACTCACCTGTTATTGCCAAAGGGGAAGCAGACTTGATTGTATCCTTCGAAAAAATGGAAGCTATGCGTTATATTGATTACTTGAAGCCTAATGGAACGGTATTGGTAAACGAGTGTACGGTTCTACCTGCACCGGTCTTATCCGGGAAAATACCCTATCCGGATGGTATTACTGATGCTCTTAAGTCGAAAGCAAAAGTAATAACGCTTAACGCACAAGACCTGGTGGAAGAGGTAGGAAATCCCAAGGCAATGAACACAATCATCCTCGGTACACTCGTTAAGCTTCTGGGACTGGAGGATATTGCCTGGAACGAAATAATCAAAGAATTAGTTCCTCCCAAAGCCGTTGATTTTAACTGCAAGGCATTGGAGCTTGGGATGAAAGTGTCTTAGAGAGTGTCTTATTAAGAGTGTATCTTAATGAAAGTGTAACCGAAAAGAGTGCATCTCGACGAGAGTATAGTATCAGAGCATTTTGATAAGAGTATTCCAAAAAACAGCGATCGTAAAAACAGCGCTGGTAAAACTCTGCACGCAAACGGGCTTTACCAGCGCTTTTCCCTTTTCTAACACATGTACTTTATGTCCTCAAAAAGCTGAAGAGCAGCCCAAGAC
>JAPXND010000123.1:0-6630 GCA_033808695.1 Armatimonadota bacterium | reverse complement strand
GCTGTAGTATAATTATAATATAGTTAAAGTGAATATAAAGGGGAGCTTGCTTTAAGCAGGCTGAGAGTAAGCTGTTTGCTTAGACCCTTAGAACCTGATTTGGGTAATGCCAACGTAGGGATATAATAAGAAGAGGTTACTGCATATATACCTTCGTTGGTATGTATGCAGTTTTTTTATTTGATTTTAAAAATCACATTTTTTTATAAAGGAGAGAGATGATCATGATAAAAGAATGTATTGAGAATGTCCGTAAAAAAAAGCCACTTATTCACAATATTACAAACTATGTAACCGTGAATGATGTTGCAAATGTACTCCTTGCCTGCGGAGCGAGTCCTATTATGTCAGATGATTTGGAAGAAGTGGAAGAAATAACATCTATTTGTGGAGGTCTGAATATTAACATCGGAACACTAAATGAAAATACAATTCTTTCCATGTTTCGTGCCGGGAAAAAAGCAAACGAACTGGGGCATACGGTTCTGCTTGATCCGGTAGGATCTGGCGCAAGCAAGCTCCGAACAGATACAGCAGTTAGCTTAATGAAAGAAATTAAGTTTAATGCAATCCGCGGGAATATTTCTGAAATTAAGACGTTAGCCCTCGGAAATGGGAGTACAAAGGGTGTTGACGCTGATGTTGCAGATGCTATAACAGAAGATATTCTTGATAATGCAATAACTTTTGTGAAAGCATATGCAAAAAAGACAGGATGCATTATAGCAGTTACTGGAGCAATTGATATTATTAGTGATGGAGATAAGTGCTATGTCATCAGAAATGGCAGAGCTGAAATGTCAAGAATCACAGGCACCGGTTGCCAGCTTTCTGCAATTATGACAGCTTTTCTTGTTGCCAATCCGGAGAATGAGCTTGAGGCAGCGGCTGCTGCTGTGTGTGCTATGGGGCTTGCAGGAGAAATTGCATGGAATAATATGAAGCCTTGCGATGGAAATTCCACATATCGAAACAGAATTATTGATGCAATTTATAATATGGATGGTAAAACACTGGAAGAAGGAGCGAAATATGAAATTAGATAAGAATAATTTACTTTTATATGCTGTAACTGACAGGTCATGGCTTAACGGTGAAACACTTAAAAGTGCAGTGGAAAAGGCACTGAAAGGTGGTGCAACCTTTATACAGCTTAGAGAAAAAGAACTGGAAGAAGGGAAATTTTTCGAGGAAGCAAAAGAGATCAAAAAATTGTGTAAAAAATATTATGTTCCATTTGTTATAAATGATAATGTTGATATAGCCATAGCGGTGGATGCTGATGGTGTCCATGTAGGTCAGAAAGATATGGAAGCTGGAAACGTACGTGAATTGATAGGCAGGGATAAAATTCTTGGAGTTTCGGTTCAGACGGTGAGACAAGCTATACTGGCAGAGAAAGCTGGAGCTGATTATTTAGGAGTTGGAGCAGTTTTTAATACTAGCTCTAAGGCAGATGCGGATTACGTTAGCTATGAAACTTTAAAAGCAATCTGTGAAGCTGTAAGTATACCTGTTGTGGCAATTGGAGGCATCAACAAGGATAATATAATGGAATTGTCTGGTTCCGGAATATGCGGAATAGCTGTGATCAGTGCAATTTTTGCGCAGCCAGACATAGTGAATGCTACAGTACAGTTAAAAGAGTTAGTAAAAAAGATGGTGAAGGCATGATTAAAGGGGCAATCTTTGATCTGGACGGGACTATTCTGGATTCAATGTCGGTCTGGGATAATGCAGCGGAAATGTTTTTGAACAGTATGGGAATTGAGGCAGAAACCGGGCTTGGCAAAATCATGTTTTCCATGAGCATGCCAGAAGGAGCTGAATTTTTAAAGGACAGGTACGGTCTGGATATGGATAAGGAAGAAATAATAACGGGAATTAACCATACAATTGAAGATTTCTATTATTATCAGGTTCGGCTAAAGGATGGTGCGGAGCAGTTCTTAAAAGATATGAAACAGGCCGGGATAAGAATGACGGCTGCTACATCCAGTGACAGGCATGTTGTGGAAGAAGCTTTGAAAAGGCTTAATGTCATAAGTTATTTTGACAGGATATTTACCTGTACTGAAGTAGGTGCCGGTAAAGTAAAGCCAGATATCTATCTGGCTGCGGCCGGGTATATGGGAACACTTCCAAAGGATACATGGGTTTTTGAAGATGCTCTATACGCGATTAGGACTGCAAAAAATGCTGGATTCAGAACAGTAGGGGTATATGATTCTTCCGGTATTGAAAATATAGAAGAGATTAAGGAGACTTGTGACATATTTTTAAATAAGTTGAACGATTTTCATGGCCTACTAGAAAAAATAAACGAAAGATATAAAGACGAAGGAAAATAAATTGTAAGAATTGCATTTATGATGCAAAGGAGACAAAAATCATGGAAGAAAATCATACATCAATATTTGAAAATGGCTTAATCTGGTTTGGTGCGGCTGTATCCATTGCTGAGATTCTTACGGGTACATATTTTGCTCCGCTTGGATTCCAAAAAGGACTGGCAGCTATTATCGTCGGCCATATCATCGGCTGTATGATGTTCTTCTTAGCAGGTCTGATAGGTGGCATGGTTAGAAAAAGTGCAATGGAGACTGTAAAAATGAGTTTCGGCGAAAAAGGCAGCATCTTGTTTTCTTCATGCAACATCCTGCAGTTGGTATGCTGGACAGCCATTATGATCTATGACGGTGCATTAGCTGCTGATGGAATATTTTCCACAGGACGGTGGGTTTGGTGCCTGGTCATTGGAATTCTCATCATCGTATGGATTCTGATAGGTATTACAAATCTTGGCAAGGTAAACACTGTAGCTATGGCTGCGCTTTTTATTATGACATTGATTCTTTGTGGCAAGATCTTTACAGGTTCAAGTCCGCTCAGTACATTCAATGATAGCATGACCTTCGGTGCAGCAGTAGAACTTTCTGTAGCTATGCCACTCAGTTGGCTCCCGCTCATCAGCGACTATACGCGCGTGGCAGAAAAGCCTGTTGCAGCTACAGCCGCAAGTTCTGCTGTTTACTGCATTGTCAGTTGCTGGATGTATATCATCGGCATGGGCGCAGCTATCTACGCTGGAGAATATGATATTGCACAGATCATACTAAAAGCAGGTGGTATTATGGGACTGCTCATTATAGTTTTTTCCACAGTTACAACCACCTTCTTGGACGCTTGGTCAGCAGGTATTTCTTGCGAAGCTATATCAGCAAAGCTGAATGGTAAATGGATTGCTGTTGGTGCGACTGTTGTTGGCATAATTGCTGCGATCATTTATCCAATGGACAATATTACAGGTTTCCTTTACCTTATTGGTTCAATTTTTGCGCCAATGATTGCAGTGCAAATTTCAGATTTCTTCATTCTAAAGCGGGATAATAGCACAAAGGCATTTGATATTGTTAATTTGGTCATTTGGTTTATTGGATTTATTCTGTATCGGATTTTAATGAATGTGGACTTTATCTTCGGCAATACACTACCGGATATGATTATCACGATTATCATTTGTGTTGCAGTACACAAGATAATAAAGGATTAATATTTATAAACATAAAAAGGAAGGGAGAAAAATATGAAAACAGCATTAACAATAGCAGGAACCGATTCAAGCGGAGGTGCCGGTATCCAGGCAGATATTAAGACAATGACCGCCCTTGGTGTATATGCCATGAGCGCGATTACAGCCTTGACAGCACAGAATACGACCGGTGTTAGGGGTATTATGGAAGTCACTCCGGAATTTTTAGGCGAACAGTTAGACAGTATTTTTACTGATATCTATCCGGATGCAGTTAAAATTGGTATGGTTTCATCGGCAAAATTAATTGAAATCATATCTGAAAAGTTGAAATTTTATAATGCAAAAAATATCGTTGTAGATCCCGTAATGGTTGCCACAAGCGGTTCAAAGCTTCTTAAGGATGACGCAATTGAAACTTTGAAAAACACCTTGCTTCGTCAAGCGGTATTATTGACACCGAATATTCCAGAAGCATCTGTATTGTCTGGAATATCTATAGAAAATGAATCGGATATGATTAAAGCAGCTGAAATTATCAGTAATCAATTCGGGTGTGCTGTCCTTTGCAAGGGCGGACATAGAGTAAATGATGCCAATGACTTATTATATTACAACCATAAATTCAAATGGTATAGAGGTGAGAAAATTAACAATGAAAATACACATGGAACAGGATGTACATTATCCAGTGCTATAGCTTGCGGTCTTGCTAAAGGCATGGATTTGGAGACGTCAATTCAAATGGCAAAAGATTATGTATCAGGTGCATTGAAGGCAATGCTTAATTTAGGGAAAGGGATTGGACCACTTAACCATATGTGGAATATCTATAAAGAGGAAAGTTAATTTTGAAAGGTATCTAGATAGATAAACTCCAGTCTGTGAGATTCACAACAGAAATAAAACATTTAAATGTACGATAATTGATCTGGATACCTGTAACCGTGCGGAGATATTCCGAGATGCCAGTAAAGCTTCAAGAGCAGTCAGAGACTGGGTCTTTATGAATACACCTTTCAATGTCATTTATTCCTATATGAAGTATACGAATGTTTCATCATAATGTTTCATCATATAGAAGGGCGATGGCTTATGGATGTCATCTGGTTGCTGAATTTGAAGATAATACTAATAAAATCACTAAAGTGTATTCAATCGGCTGTACTGAACGGGAAGAATTGAAAAGAAGAGGAGAATACGATTGCGTCGTTACGGTGAAACGAATATGTTGTAAACATCATCCGAAAAGGTAAATAATCGTTTTGATTGTGGATGAGAAATTAATTACAATTTGTGCAGACTATGATTCATGAAGAGAAACACCAGAAATATTGTGGAGTGAGATTAATGGAAATATTGGACATTGTTGATGAAAACGGCAATCCGATAGGAGAAACAGTAGAGCGGGAAAAAGCGCACGCAGAAGGCATCATGCACAGGACCTCGCATGTATGGCTTCTTAGAAAAAGATCAGGAAAAGTTCAGATTCTGCTTCAGAAAAGGTGTGAAACCAAAGAAACATTTCCGGGCTGTTATGACATTTCTAGTGCCGGTCACATCCCGGCAGGAAAGGATTTTGCAGAATCAGCCATAAGAGAATTAAAAGAAGAACTCGGTATTACAGCTTCTGCGGATGAACTCATATTATGCGGTGACAGAACAGCAATCTGGGATGACAACTTCCATGGAAAGCCTTTTCATGACAGACAGTATTCACGTGTGTTTGCTCTGTGGCGGGATATAAACGAAGAGGAATTTTCTCTTCAAAAAGAAGAAGTGGACAGCGTGCTGTGGATGGACTTGGACGAATGTATGGAAGCTGTTGAAAAAAATCTGATTAAACACTGCATCTATCTTGGGGAATTAGAAATAGTAAAGGAAAATATATAATAGGAGACATTATCAAAGCGCTGACAGACAGAAGCTATTTGATATGTTCCCATGGACGGTAGTTTTTCAAAAATGACCGAAAAACCCATTGACATGTTCTCATGAACAAATGGTTGTCAAAATGGCCCATAGACATCAATTCAATCAAATCAAGCTAAATGGATAGAAAGCAAGTCTATACGCAAATTATAAAAGCACTCAAAATCACTTGCGAATACTCATGTTTTGATATAGGAATCGCTCATTCAAATGGTGACCGTTTATGATATTGTGAAACCGTTCCCGCTGTGCTATACTCAAAACACATAAATTGCTCATAAATTCAAGAGTAATTTAAAGCAAAAATATAGGAGGCAGAAATGTTCTATCGCCCGCCTACTCGCAAAGAGCGAGATGCGTTCCATGAAGGCAGCAGCCGGCATGCTTATACTATGCTTGGTGCACATCCTGCAATCAGCCATGATTTGCCGGTCTGGAATTTTGCCGTCTGGGCTCCTCGGGCGAGGGCGGTTTCAGTTACGGGAGAGTTTTGCTCTTGGCAGGTAGATGCCTATCCCATGAAAAAACGCTATGACGGCATATGGGAGTTGCAGCTTGAGCGCCAGCTCTTTGACCCGCTCAGCGATGAGGAAAAATACAACTATGAAGGCGCAAAGGAAAAATTGCGCAGCTATAAATATGCCATCTTGGGCGAGGATAATCATTGGCGCTTAAAGGCAGATCCTTATGCGTTCGCAACTGAGCTCAGACCCAATAATGCCAGTCTTCTATACGATTTAGACGGCTATAAATGGGGCGACCAGAAATGGCTAAATCACCGCAGAAATTGGAACGCTTATCGCAGCCCTATAAACATATACGAACTTCATCTTGGCTCTTGGAGGCTTAGTGAAGATGGCGAAATGCTGTCTTATATAGAGATTGCCGAGCAGCTTATACCTTATATAAAGGAAATGGGCTATACTCATGTTGAGCTTTTGCCAGTTATGGAGCACCCGCTTGATATGTCTTGGGGCTATCAGGTTACGGGCTTTTATTCGCCCACTTCAAGATTTGGTACTCCTAAAGAATTTATGCGCTTTGTTGATATGCTTCATCAAGCTGGTATAGGCGTTATTTTAGACTGGGTTCCCGCGCATTTCCCGCGCGACGAAGTGGGGCTTCGCCTGTCTCTTATACACATCTGACGCTGCCGACGATGCCGG
>JAPXND010000122.1:0-6684 GCA_033808695.1 Armatimonadota bacterium | reverse complement strand
GCTTGAATGTCATTCAGCAGCCGGGGAAAAACGTCAGGACCGGTATGAATATGTACATCAATCGCATCTTGCATTAATTCTCTTACTTTACTGATTTCTGCCATGGTTTTGCCCCCTCCTCATTAAAAACCCCAAGGCATAAACCTTGAGGTTTAAAATGTTAAATGAGTAAGTCTATAAGCCGAGTTCTGTCATTGGAGGATGGTCATCTATCTTGTATATGGATTGCTCCATATATCATGCGGCTTTACCCGAAGAGTCGGCGGGCAGCTTCAATCTCTTCCTATTCAGCCTTGCTCTCAATGGGGTTTGCCAAGCTTCGTCATCACTGACGAACTGGTAGTCTTTTACACCACCGTTTCAGCTTTGCCTCCGGACCAGCCGGTATAGCGTTTTCTTTTCTGTGGCACTTTCCGTAGAATCACTCCTCCTCGCCGTTAGCGAGCATTGTGCCCTGTAGAGCCCGGACTTTCCTCTTAGACCGTTTTAAGGGCTAAGCGACCATCTTACCTGCTCACAATATTATACCATATAAATAATGTATATGAGGGGAAAATGAATCATCAGGCGGAAATACAACAATCTGCCTGATGATAAGAAACAATGTTTGCTAAGAAGCTTTTAGTATGCGTCTGGCGCCTACAAATCTTTTTTTGTAATATGCCTCACTGAGTTTGTTTACTCTTACGCCTTTACTCCTGTTAGTTGCATGAACAAACTTGTCATTACCGATGTACATGCCTACATGTGATATAGATCCTCTGGTATTGAAAAAGAGAAGATCTCCTGCTATAAGCTCCGATTTTTTAACGGGTTTGCCTAATTTATACTGCTGTTTTGATGAATGCGGAAGCTTGATTCCTTCTTTTTTGTAAAGCAATACCATCAGCCCGGAACAGTCAACACCTTTGTATGATGCGCCGCCCCATCTATATTTAGTGCCAACCATTGATAATCCTCGGCTGACAAGCGGCTGATATCCGGAAACTCGACCGGAGCGATCTATTAGCTGTTTTTGAGTGGATTGCGGTTTCTGTATAGTGGGTTTTGTATTAGATTTTTTATTGCAATCTGCTGATACAGAAAATAAAATTAATACTACCGCTGCCATTAACATGGCGGAAATTCTTTTGCTTAGCAAAACTATTTGCCTCCTTGTGTTTAGACAGGTGTGGCACAGCTATACTGCATTTTTTGTAAAGCCATACGCAATATGGCGAAATTATTAGCATCAACATGGAAAATTGAACGTAAATGTTCAGATATATGTGCACTTGTTTATATACACGATGACCGACTTGCCGGGGTTTGCTGCCAATGCCTACTTCACCTACGCCTGTGAGGTTAGCTGATGGGCTTGGACTGAAGTGTTTGTCCTACAATAATCTATTCGCCCCTATAACGCTGGTTCCCCCGCTCCTTCAATTAAGGATTCGGCGCCCTGATTGATTATATCTTGTTAAATATTTAACGCCTAACAATTTATCACATTGAGTTTTTATAAGTCAAATCATCTATCATAGCAATACTGGTCATTTATTCTCATTAACCTTGAGTTCACCATATGTGAAAACCTCATCAAGAAGCGCTTCTAAGCTTTCATAGGGACAATCGCCGGTAACTCCGTTCCCAGCCGTAAACATTAATCGTCCGCTCTTCTTGAAATATGTATCAATCATAAATCTAACTTCTTTGCGCACATCTTCCGGTGTGCCCCATGGAATTATCTGCTGAACATCAAATCCTGCCCATATTGTTATATCGCTGCCATATTTATCAGCAATTATCCGCTCATCCATTGTATATTTTTGAATTGGATGCAAAACATCAAGCCCAATATCAATCCACTCTGGTATAAACTTTTCAACATTTCCGCAGCAATGCAGCCAAAAATGCATATCAAGTGAATGAGCTTTATCAATCAATTCTTTGTAATATGGCTTTAAAAATGTATTGAATATCTCTGGTGAAAAAAACGGTCCGGTTTGCGTGCCCAAATCATCACTTGTAAAAATGCCATCGATATTGGCTTCTTCTTTTGCTCTTTCCATAATTGCCATATAGAAATCAGTGAGAGCGCGGAATAATCTGTGAACACTGTCGGGATCGGTATAATAGTCCGTTAAGGCGTTTGTCATTCCTCTTAGCGACCAATGCCGTTCAAAGAAGCAATACCACCAGCAGCCCAGTCTATATCTGCCATCTTCCTCTGGGATGTTTGGAAACACGCCTTTATAATTTGGATTTGGGAAATTTGCTAATATGCCATCAAGTTGAGACCAATCGTTTATGGCACATTTGGCATCATAAGCAATTACATCATCTTTGGGAATGTCGTAGTTCACCCATCTATACTCAGGATCGTCATCTGGCGCTTCTGATATCTGAGGGATGTTTATCCAAATAGGCTGAAAGTCCATAGGATATTTATCAAGCAGCGCCTGATACTTTGCCTCTCTGCCGACAAACGATCCTGCGTTGGTCCAAAAGTGCATCATTACCGGAATACGGTTTGCACAGCCATTTCCATCAATAACCGAAATAAGCTGTTCGCGTGTTAATGGCTTATACAGCATCATTGCACCTCATCATACGTTTAATAATGTGTATTATTTGATATTACCAGCAGTTTTCCCTCTATTCCTGAAATGCATTAAAAAAGATATGTTTATGGAGGATAATATGGTGATAAGCAAGAATTATGAGGAGTATAGTATTGCTGCTTAAATTCCTTATATAACAAAAAAAGCAGCGATGAATTATCACGACTTTTGTTTTCAATATGGTAGCGCCAGGGGGAATCGAACCCCCGCCGCATCCGTGAAAGGGATGTATCCTAACCGTTAGACCATGGCGCCATGCAAAAATCCCTTATTGGAAATTGCAGTGATAATTGTATCAGATTACTGTGATAATTGCAATAGGTGAAAGCAATTAATTGCAATTAGTATATCTGATGAGGCTGAGATATGCTTATTTAAGATGCAAATATGCATACACGCTTGTTTAATATATGCTTTATATATAATGTTTTTATGTAAAGTTCCAAAGTATTTGAAAATACCGTATAATCAATATAACTATTTATTTTGGAGCTATAAACTGAAACCATCGGCTGCTATTACAGCAGGAAAGTTCGCCCACATGATGCATAAAAGACGAAAGCGGGTATGATAAGAAAAACAATAAGTGCGTTTTTTTGAGTTTAATGGTATTATTTGTATGTAAAGTTAGAAATATTGGGTTTTTGCCAATAAATACATTTTATTGTGGAGAGGAGTTCAATGAAGAAACAGTATGACCTATCTCAGTTAGAATGGAGCCTTGCAGGATGGATACCGGAAAGCTGGAGAATGATTCCGGATGCAGAGGATCTTAATGCAACTGCATATAATGAAGTTGCCATGATGCCGGCAAAGGTGCCGGGCTCAGTACAAAAATCATTGCTTGATGCCGGACGCATAGATGACTGGAATGTTGGAATGAACGCAGTTGCCTGTGAGTGGGTAGAGCATCGTCATTGGATGTATGAAACCGTTATTCCTGATGAGTGGATAGAGTTAGGAATGCAGTTTACACTCAATTGCTTGGGGTTGGATAATGCCGGATATGTGTTTCTAAATGGAAAGCCTATAGGCGAATTTAAAGGTGCACATCACCCGCATAAATTTGATCTTACATCCTTAATGAGGGAGAAAAACAACAAGCTGAGAATTATTATGGATACGCCGCCTAAATGGTTGGGATATACAGGATTTACATCCAAATTTGTTGAATGGAAAGCGCGCTTCAGCTATTCATGGGATTGGATGGTTCGATTTGTGCCTATAGGTATTTGGGATGATATCTATATCCATGTATCAGATGGAATAGAGATATGCGATTTTGTGTGTGTATCAGATGCAGATATATCTAATTCCACGGGATCGCTGAAGCTTTCCGGCCGCATTCCTCAAGCCGAAGTTGATGTTCGCATAAGTCTGTATCGCAATGACGATGTTATTCGTGATGAAACATTGACTGCAGCACAATTCACCGCAGCAGGAATAGCTTGGACCGGTTTGGATGTAGATCTTTGGTGGCCTAATTTGGAAGGCGATCAAAATCTATATACTGTAAAATGCGAGTTGGTAGATTTTGATGGCAATGTAGTTGACCAGATAACGCGAAGAGTAGGATTTAGAAACATCTCTTGGCAGTCAAATGAAGGAGCATCTGCAGAGGCTGATCCCTGGATTTGTGTGGTGAATGGACGTCCTGTGTTTATGCAGGGAGTAAACTGGACTCCTATACGGCCGAACTTTGCTGACCTTACGGCAGATGATTACAAAAAGCGCCTGGATGTGTATAAGGATATGGGATTGAATATATTCCGTATTTGGGGCGGCGGCATTTTGGAAAAAGAAGTGTTTTATGACCTTTGCGATGAAATGGGATTAATGGTTTGGCAGGAATTTCCATTTTCATCATCCAGTTTTGAAAACTGGCCGCCCGAAGATCCGGTTGCAATTCGTGAAATGCGTGGAATAGCCGAAACATACGTAAAGCGGCGCCAGCATCATGCCTCGCTGATTATGTGGTGCGGCGGAAATGAACTGCATAAAAAGGGAACAAGAGAAGATGGCACGCCTATCACTATTTCGGCAGGATACGATCATCCTATGATTGCTATGCTTAAGAGTGTAGTGGAAGAGTTTGATCCTTCACGCCGATTCTCACCTACATCACCCACAGGACCAATTCTTGATGGAGAACCCAAAGATGCAGGTTTAGGAAAACACTGGGATGTTCATGGTCCTTGGATGCCGGGAGACAATCTTGATGATTGGAAGGAATATTGGGCTGCAGATGATGCCTATCTGCGCTCAGAGGTTGGCTCACCAAGTGCATCTTCTGTGGAAATATTGGAGAAATACGCTGCAAAAGAGTGCTTTGTAGAACCAAGTGCAGAAGCGCCGTTGTGGCGCCGTCAGTTTGACGGCTGGTGGTGGG
The DNA here is from genome assembly GCA_033808695.1 of Armatimonadota bacterium. Classification (GTDB taxonomy): domain Bacteria; phylum Armatimonadota; class UBA5829; order DTJY01; family DTJY01; genus JAPXND01. The sequence continues at coordinate 1,692 of JAPXND010000122.1, read as the reverse complement.
CGGAATATTCCAAGTTTAAAGCGCAAATGGGAAGAGATGCCAAAAACCTTGGTGAATATGTGGAATGGAGCCAAAAACGGCAGGCGGATGCTCTTCGTATTGCAGCAAGTGCATGCAAAGGCAGATTTCCCCAATGCGGCGGATTCATTGTTTGGATGGGACAGGACTGTTTTCCATGTATAGCAAACACTTCTATAATTGATTTCAACGGCGATCCGAAGCCGGCAGTATTTGCTTTGAAAGAAGTTTTTAGAAGTAAATAATAAAAACTTTGTTAATAGATTAAAAGGCTGTAACTGATGATGTTGCAGCCTTTTTTAATGCAAATTGTGAATAATATATGTATGGATTGTGATAAAAAATTAATATATTTTTTTAATTTACTAGTTGACATATTGAAAAATCAGGTATATACTGCAATCAATAATATATATGGTGTGCGGAAGTTGACCCGAGTGGAGTTGTAACTGCTGGGCGCAAGTATGACGTGTATGGACAGGTTCGCACTGGTCAGGCGGGGATATCGAAACACAAGTTCGTTGGCAAGCTGGGGCACATGAGCGAGGACGAGACCGGTCTGATTTACATGAGAGCCCGGTACATGGACCCGGTCCTTGGTAAGTTTTTTAGTGAGGATCCAGCGTATAATGGGCAAAACTGGTATGTATACTGTAGCAATAATCCTGTAAATTTAGTTGACGAGACAGGAAAATTTGATCAAATGCCAATATGCAAAGCCGCATATGTCAATGGATGGGGGCTTTTACTAATTTCTATTGCTGCACTTTTTTCTGATACACCTGGAGATGCAGCTGGAATAGCAATGGCAGCAGTATTTTGTTTTGATGTAGCATCTTCAGGTGCAGATATGCCTTTTTGGAAAGAATTGGTACTTGCAGCATCTAATCTTACTAGTGGAACAGGTATTTATAGCATGGTATTTCAAATGGTTACTGCAGCAAAGGCAGGTTTACAGCAGGGAAGTCCAGGATCAATTGCTGGACCAGCAATAATAGCAGCATTTGTAGAAGGTCTTCTATTGTTAGGTGAACTAAATCCATTTACAGATGGAGATGTTGGTACGCAATGATGAAATATAAAGTTAAGGAAGCGAAATCAAAATTTATTCTATATTATACATTGGCGATAATTGTTGCGATAATATGCTTTGTTATTGTAGGCAATATGAATGAACGAAAGATGGTTTTTACTATAATTATATCTGCTCCACATTTTTTATTAGTAATAATACCTATAAAATTACATCAAAATAGATTAGAAAAAAACAATATAAAATTCATATTAATGCAATCAACAATAGTTCTTATACCAATAGATATAATATACTTATATGTGAGCAAGATGATTTATCATAACATTGTCCCAGCGGATTGTTTAATTATTGTGTATATACACCTATTATCACTTGCTTATTGGCACGGGATAAATATTGATTGATGTTTCATTATAAGAAATAGAAATAACAGTGTTGCTTATCCAGCATAAAATATGGAGATGGAAACACCCTTACCGGCGGCGGACGTACCAATGTATGGGATTCTCAGAACAGGCTGTTCAGCTGCAGCTTCAATGGGAATAACAGCTCGTTCACCTATGGGTCAGATGGACTGAGGCGGCGGTCGGTGGTCAACGGCACACGCACCGACTATGTGCTTGACGGCGACACAGTAG
>JAPXND010000121.1:0-6795 GCA_033808695.1 Armatimonadota bacterium | reverse complement strand
GCTACAGCCTCTCGTTCAACCCAACCTGCTACTTTTGTAACAACACACTTTTTCTTTGTTGCTGCATTTATATCAACATTGTCATAACCAATTCCATGTCTGGCTATAAGGCGAATTTCATCTTTATTATTGAAAAAATCAATATGGAAATTTGGTTTTACACTTGCGATTATTACATCATATCCCATCAGAGCTTCAGCAAGCATTCTCCCATCAATATCGACTGGAAATGTGAAACGCTTGATTTCGCCTTTTCTTGCAAGCCGTTCAAGATGCTCAGGGAAATATCTGCCAAAACTGTTGGAATTTACTATAGCTATTTTCATTATTCAAAATCCTTGTCAAAAATATTCATTTGTTCAGTGTATGTCCTTAAGCGTTCCTTAGACAGCTTTACATAATCTTCATCAATATCAGAATCCCTTTATTCCTAATTACTATCCAGACTACAGCTTAAAGATGCTTGCCAAAAAACTCCACTGATTTGTTGCCGCCCCACCCATGTTCACCAGGGAACAAATCAAGTTCAAGATTGTCAGATGCTTGAGCTGACTTATATATTTCCTTCACTTTAAACCATAGCAGTATCAACTTTAAAGCACGTATCATAAACGCCTATATCAATCAATAGCGGTTTAGGTGCAAGCAATCCCTGAAGGTCCGGCACATCTACCAATTTGAATAATCCCGGAGCAACCTGCATTCCGCAGTAGTTTAGATCTCTTATGCCAAAATATGCCCAAAGATCGCTATAGCAAATTATCTCAGCAGCTTTTAGTCTATCATCGCATAGAGCAGACCAAAGAGTCATTGTTCCGCCGCCGCTCAAGCCCATAACACCTAACCTGTTCATATCTACAAATGGAAATGTACAGGCAAAATCAACAGCAGCCATTCCATGTGCTATGTTGATAGAAAGTGAAGTCATACCCAGCATAGTAGCATGGAGATAATATAGGTCACACCAGTCACTGCCGGCATTGTGAGAGAGAAAATGAGGTTTACGGTTATCATTGCGCTCACCCATACCTATCCAATCAATGGCAAAGGTAATAAATCCTTGTTTAGCCATTTGATGTCCATAGTCATAGTTATGTTGACGGATATTTGCTGCCAAACCCGGATCAGATGCATTTCCCATTACAGCTTCTTTACCATATGGTCCATGACCATGCCAGCAAAGAATTGCAGGATATTTTTCACCTGTTGTTATATCAATAGGAATATTAATTTGAAATGCAGCGGATATATGCTTACTTACTTCTATCATCCAGCGCTGTTTGCGAATGCCATCCTCTTCCCACTCTACAACAATTTCCGGGTCGAGATCAACCTTCTCTGGATACTCACCCAAACATGCTGTTACCTTTGGATAAGCTTCTTTCTTCCATGATGCAAAGTCATTCTTACCGTTAATGAATGCGAATTCCGGTTTGTTTTCCAAAGCTAATTTGAAGAACATTTTTTGTGGACTAAGGTTTCTTTCTCTCATGACATATCCTCATCCCATGTTTAGTGAAGGCATGAATCAGTTATAATCCCACGGGCTTCATCAAACTTTGCAGGAGTATTTTAAAAAGAACTTAATTAATATTTCCAATAATGAGAAAATTGCATTATAGCAATATCTGTTCCTTAATCAATATTAATATGCCGGATACATTTTCTATACCCGGCAAATGCTATATATATGCTTTCATCTTATATCAATATTTTACAATAATTATATCACTTTTTTTCTATAATTACTGAAACAATCCCATATGGAGGAATATTTACATTAAGTTCACCCGACTTGATAACAGCTGATGAAAAAGGCAGACGCTGTTCCATAGTATCAACTTCATATGCATATGCACCTTCTGTCAGTTCATTCGGCAGTCTAAATTGAGCGACTGTCTCTTCACCTTCAACTTCATACATCCGGATAAGTATCCCGTCTGTGGTTTCAGCTTTTTTAACAGCAGCTGCTATTACATTGGCGCTTAGCATCTCACCGCCGCTGCCGGAAGCAGGTAGAATTCCGTCGTGTATGCTTGTAATCACAGGCGACATCGGAAGGTTGAAATCTGATGCAATACGCATTGATTCTGATACAGAACATGCTCCCTCATGCGGAACAATTGAGAAACGCATATGATGCATACCAATCTCTGGAACCGGATCTGGATCATAGGTTGATCTAAGCAGCGTTGCTCTCATGGTGTTGTCATCTGCGCTGAATCCATATTTACAATCGTTAAGCAGAGTGAATCCGCAAACACTTCCATCTTGCCTTGTACCGGATATATCTGCCCATCGCAGAGCAGAAACTTCAGCGCCGTTCGTCGGTCGTGTAATGCTGCCAAATGGTATCTCATAGGTTGCTTTTGTATCAGATATGTTCGATGCAAATGCCATTTTCAGCATCGGAACACCGGTTTTAGGAGTGCCTGTCTCCCGCCAATCTGTGGCAACATTGATTTCAACCGACTTGCTGCCTGCATCAAGGGCTGCTTCCACAACAATCCATGTATCGCCTTTTTCATGCATGGTTCTTATTGATGCTCTATACGGACCTGCCTCGGCGCCTTTTCGGGAATAGACCATTCCTAACGAATCACCAATTTCGTTGATATACCGTAAATCATCTGAAGATACAGGATGTCCACCAGAAGTAAATGCCTTGTAATCTGTAATCTCTCCTATATCCCATGCCGTCATGATGTGCGGAGCTTCCTGATACATTTCCAGCAGTCCCATCAGTTTACCTTCAGGGACATAATCAAAACTGGTATTCTTATCAATCAGGTGTTTAATTGCACCGGATTCAGGGTCAACTTCTACTCTTAAGTATTCATTTTCAATTATATTCTCAGATACAAGAGAAACACCATTGAATTGAATAGGTTCTTCCACGGGCTGTATGGAATATGAACGATATCCCATTGCAGGAACATTAGATACCGGAAATACAATATTCAGTGCTCCCTGATAGTGTGCATATCTGCTGAATCCAACAAGCTGAGCAGGAAACATATTGCCTTCATCATCTACAACTGCTATTTTTGATGCATCCCAGCTGCGATCCCAAACCTTTATGGCTGCAAGCCCTGATCTGCTGAATGGAAGTGTATTGAATACAACCACTGGCTCGCAATCTATGCTTCCCATGCTCATGGTAGATGTGCGGCTAGGAATACGGATTTCACCGCTGCCATGACCGATAGTATCGCCATACGGCTCATCTGATGATGCATTCATTCTAAATCCTGATGTATTGATTCGTGCAGCTATTTCTTTTAATGAGCGGATTTTGATTGTTCCAGACAGAGCCTCTGCTTCACGGAATCTAACAACAGCTTCTTCCATTGCTTCATGACCGCTGGAACCGGAAAGTATATCATGGAATTGATTGAACAGCATGTTCTGCCATGCTTCTCTTAGATCTGTTCTTGGATAAGGTATATCTGCAAACAGTTCTGCAAAAACTGAGATAATCTCTGCATCAGGCAGTATGTTCTCTGCAGTTCTGTTGATTAGTTTTACCTTACTCTGTGATGTATAGCATCCTTCAAAAACCGAGTTCAACTCATTATTAAACACTCTAATCTGGTCATAACATTTCTCTATTGCACTAAAATAATCAGAAACTGTGCCAAACCTAATAACAGGATATATAGACCAATTCTTCATATCTCTCAGCTTTTTAAGATCTTCGCGAGTAGGACCTCCGCCATGATCGCCAACACCCACTATCCACAGAAAATCGAACAACCCTGTCTCTTTTGTATAATCAATAAAATTGGCGGCAATTGATGATGGGTTGGAATCACCGTTATACCAGCCTTTATCACAAAACTCCATTACTTCAGATCCATCCGGCGACTGCCATCTCGACAGCCAATGGGGCATAGTTGGACGGCAATGGTAGTATCGTGAAACACCCCCGCTTTTTAGAATTGCAGGCATTGTCCATGGATGACCGAATGTGTCGCCTTCCCATGAGACCTTCAGATCATTAAATTCAAATCCAAGATTCTCTTTCATCCACAGTTTTGAATACAGCATATGACGACAGATACTTTCACCAGATGCCATGTTCTTGTCACTTTCCACCCACATAGCAGCCGTCGATTCCCATCTGCCTTCAGCAATACGCTTTTTAATAATATCAAATATCTCCGGCGCATATTTCTTCATAGCAGCATATATAGATATCTGACTTTGAGCAAAAGTGAGATCAGGAAATTCGTTCATTAGTTTGTCTGTAGTTGCAAATGTGTCGCGGCTTATGGCAATTGTTTCTATCCATGGCCATGTCCAATTCATATCTATATGCGCATGTCCGCAGCAATATATGGTGTATTTCTTTGCGTATTCTCCAATAGGTGACAGCATTTGCTCAATTGACGAAACAATCTCATCAGTATTCTGATTTGCAGCTTCCTGAAGCTTAGCAGCAGAGTCAACAACCAACTTCTGCCATTCATCTTTCAAGTCAGGATAAACATCTATAAATCTTTTAGCAAAATCTATCTCAGCACATACTCTGATAATGTTCGGATCAGATGCAAGCGCACCAGAGGCAGTTTCATTTAAGATTGAATCTATTCTTTCTATAAAATCCATATCTGGCTCCTTATAACAATATTTGTTATATGCAATATAAAAATCATATTTGACGACAACACCGAAAATCCTTCTTTATAAAACGATAATCGCTCAATACAATCCAAACAAAATCATTATGACTAGGCATTTATACTAAAGATTAACAAAAATTATTATAGACATATGCGCGTTCATGTAGTAAACTAATATTATTATGAAATATATTATTGATACAGACAACTTAGCTGCAAATCTTAAGAAAGCGCTGAGTGACAAATCACTTGTGCAGTCATTTTCCGGCGTTAGAACAAATTTTGGATATGCTGCACAAATATCTCCTCAGCATATGGCTTTTGCGGTAACATATGGATTGTGTTATTCAATGCTGACACTTGAAGATATCAACGAGGCATCATTTGTTGTCGGCAGAGATCCCCGTCCAACCGGTGAAATGATTGCGTCGGCGCTCTCTTTGGGATTCCACTGCGGCGCAGAGATAACTGACAAAAAACTCAAAATCATCAACTTGGGAATAATAACTACACCATTGATAGAAACAGCAGTTCGATCGCTTAAAGCATCCGGCGGAGTAATGATTACTGCCAGCCATAATCCAATAAGCGATAATGGGTTCAAATTTCTGACCGGGATTCAGGCAGATGATCTTTCAAAACATGCACCTCCGGGAGCGCTTCTATCAGCAATAGATATGAAAAAAGTGGTAAATATGGTTCATGAGATTGCAGATACTGATTTGAAATATCTTGCTGAGGCGATTAACAAAATAGTTCAGGATAATAACCATCCTATATTGCCGGATGAAGATCAAGCCTGCAGAGTTAAAGCCGAACGTGCATACCTGGATTTTCTCGGCAAAGAATGGGGTGTGCAGCCACACTGTTTGAAGCCTCTTACATACGGACCTGTTTTGGTTGACCCAAACGGTGGGGCGGGATGCGGAATTGCAGCCAGAGTATTGGAGCATTTTGGGGTGCGAGCAATAGAGATCAATGCAGAAATCGGATATCCCGAGCATGCAATAGATACTGATGGAATAGATCCTGCCAGCGGGAAGCATATGCTTTTGAGAGTATCTCGAGCAGCTTTGCGCAACGGCGCGAAGCTTGGCATTGCATTTGATTATGATGCAGACCGCGGAAATATAGTGCTGCCGGGGATGACAGAAGAATCTATAATATCTCCGCAGAAGGTGGCATCTCTCAACATTGCTCTTGCACTTACACACAGAAAAGCAGCCGGAAAACGTTCAAACAAGAAAACTGCAATTGTTGTGTCGGACGCTACATCCGGCGCTTCCAACAAAACAGCCAGAATGTTCGGAGCTGAAGTATTCACTGTAGAAACAGGCGAAATCAACGTTGTTACAAAAATGCACCAACTCAAAAGCAAAGGATATGATGTTCCTATTGGTGTCGAAGGCGCAAACGGGGGAAGCATATTTGGTGAAGCAACCTGCCGAGACGGTTTGATGACTTCACTTTGCACATCATTTGCTGATGAACATCCTTCCATAGCAAAACAACTGATAAAAGTGTTTGATAAGCAGAAAGAAACGGATTTAAAATATTCCACCGCACAACTGGCAGATATCATAAAGTGGATTCCTACATATTCAAACATTATGCTGAAAATAGCAGGACCGGATATACATCATGAGCTGGTTAAATCAAGGATGGAAGGTTTTTTTGCTGAAAGACTTTGGATTGACTTATCAAAAGAATACAGCTCGTATAGATTTGTCAATTATGAAGGCGCCGAAATAGTTTCCAAACGGTCTGAAGATGCTGCCGGTGGATGGCGCTTAATGCTTGAATCCGATTCAGGCACATCATTTATATTTGCACGTGGTTCCCGCACAGAAGCAGGAATATGGCGTATGATTGTTGATGAACCGGATGAGTCAAGATTTCAGACGCTGATTGACACTGCTGTTTCTATGATAAACACAGCAATGGATGGAAAAGCAAACATTCTAAATTGACTCAGCTGTTTTTGAATATAATTGATTCAGCCTGTTGGAGTGAGATGCCAGAATTTATTGAAATGACATTAAGCTTCACTGGAGGAGGATATGTAGATCCTGAGAGCATTCGAGGCTTTATGTATTCAATTGATTCAAACAGTTTGCAGCAGGCATCTTCATATGAGATGCCGGTAAGAATTTGAATATATCTGATGGAA
>JAPXND010000120.1:0-6947 GCA_033808695.1 Armatimonadota bacterium | reverse complement strand
GAGTGCATCTGTTCACCATCAAGTCCAGACGGGAATTGACTGATTTCTGGATATGACCATGGGTAGGAGATATAATCGGAATTGTCGCATTCATCAACCTTGTAGCCGGAAACTCCTTTATCCACATGCATTTTTTCTACAAAATCTGCATAGATATTACGCGCCTTTTCATCTGCAAAATCAGGCACAAGTCCATCCCAAACGAGATAATCACCGGAATAGGGAATCAGGTCCTCATATATTGGCGAATCGGGATGGGTAAACGAATGCGTCCATGTATTAACGCGCACGTTCATAACTTTCAATTTGCGCATCATCTCTTCCGGATTTGGAAACAGGTCGCTCCATGTGTGGGTGCATGAGTATGAATGAGCCTGCCAGCCCGGCTCCAAACCAATTACATCGCAGGGGATGTCATCATCTCTCAAAGATTTAGCAGCGGCAATAACTTCTTCATCTTTGGAATTAGCTTTGCATCTATACCAGGCGCCAAGACCCCATATTGACGGAACACATCCTCCGCCTGAAAAGAGGTTGTAACGCTGGACGGCATTCAACATATCCGGACCTGCAAATATATATATATCTACGCCTTTAGCTCTCGGTATCTCTATTATAACTTCACCGCTGTTGCCGGCAGTTGATCTATAAAGATCTTCAGCATCTATTGCATCTATTTTACTGTTGACGGAATTTGATTTGGAAACGCTTTTGCGCTTTTCCGTGCCAAAATAGAAAGTGGTGTATCTAAATGTATCAATCAATATTCCATAGCCGGATGTGGTTACGTAGAAAGGCACTGGGGCATGTGAATCGCCAAGATCAGCAGATGGATCACTATTGACACGAATCATTTTTTTCTTGCCGCGTTGATTGAGCGACATAAGCTGAAGACCTAAGCCATAAACCTGTTCATCGTCACTAAGCGGAATGGAGAGCTGATATCCGCGCTCTGTTGCTTTCCCCTGAATATAATCTGGGTTTACTGGATAAGCATCAACGGCTGGGAGCTTATCAATTCCCTTTTCTGCGGGCTTATGTGGAAACAGCGAGATAGGGGTATAAGGTTCCGGCTCATTGAAAGTCAGTTTCCACACACCAGGATATACTTTTAATACTTTTGCCTGAGACATTTTTTGTATAACTCCTTTTGATTTGATTTGCTTATTAGTTTTTATAGACTGCTGAGCATTCAATTCTGCAGAATATGCAGCTGGAATGAGTTTTTTTTCCATACAACAAAAAAACAACAGCATCAACAAGAAAGTGATGATTTTGCTTAACTGCAGAAATAATCTCATGTTTCATTCCTTAATAATTAGTGTATTACCCTGTAACATTTCAATATTAACATATCAAAATCCTTTGTTTATATGTTAAGCGATATATCTATTTCAAACAAATATAGAGGAAATGGAAATGTTTATGTCAAATAGTTTAAACATAAATTACATTGGTGAGAGGATACGGCATGATTAGAAAAGCATTTATAATGTCTGTCAATTCAGATATGCATGAGGAGTATGAAAGACGCCATAATCCTATTTGGAAGGAGTTAGAAGACACGCTTAAGGAGCATGGCGGACATAATTATTCTATTTTTTTGGATAAAGAGACAAATATGCTGTTTGGCTATGTAGAGATAGAGGATGAAGTTCGGTGGAAGGCAGTGGAAAAGACAGCAATAAACAAGAAGTGGTGGGCATACATGAAGGATATAATGCCATCGAACGAAGACAACAGCCCGATATCCAAGGAGCTTAAGGAAGTATTCCACATGGATTAAAACATGCGGAGGCAGCTTTATAGCTCAAAGCTGATATAGAATTTGTAGAGCAATAAAGTATTGCTCTACGGTTTTAACAGAACTTTGATTGATTCCTTGGCATCGTATACCATATTCAATGCCTTCTCATAGTCATGGAGCGGAACTTCATGCGTAACAATTTCCGATACATCTACTAAACCACGCGAGATATAATCAATAGCAAGCGGAAAGCAGTATGGTGCAAGATGGGCGCCTAATACGTTCAGCTCTTTTTTATCGCCTATTATTGTCCAATCTATCGTTGCGGGCTCACGGAATACGCCATACTCTACAAAGGTACCAAGTTTTCTTAACATCAACAATCCAGGCAGAATGGATGATGGATAACCTGTTGCATCTATATAAACATCGCAGCCATAGCCGTCTGTCAGATTCATGATATGTTCAACGGCATCTTCATCATTTGGATTTATTGTGATATCAGCGCCTAACTTTTTGGCAGCATTAAGTCTATATTCTTTGGGGTCGATAGAGATAAGCAGAGACGGATTAAGCAGTTTTGCTACCCCTGTCATACCGAGCCCCAAGGTTCCTGCACCGGCGATGACTACTGTATCACCCAGCTGGATTTGCGCTCTTTGGACTGCATGTATTGAGCATCCAAGAGGTTCAACCATTGCTGAACTGATTCTGGACATACCATCCGGGAGCTTATAGTTGCGAGATTTGGCTGGGAATTTCATATATTCAGCCCATGACCCCGGTACATCTTTTCGGAATCCGTAGATATCATGCTTTCTGCAGAGCCAATATTTTCCGGTTTTGCAGTATCGGCATTCTCCGCATGGAATAATCTGCTCAGATACAACCATATCTCCTATAGAAAGCTTGTGCATCTCAGCAGCGCCATCACCAAGCTGCACCACTTCACCGGCTAATTCATGACCGGTAATAATCGGCGGCTGAGCGAATCCGGGCTGATTGCTATCACCCCAAAAGTGCCAGGCTCCTGTGTAGCACTTTACATCGCTGGCACATACACCCGCATGATCGACTTTTATGACTACCTCACCATAGCCTGCCGAGGGCGTTGGCGCTTCTTCCATTCTATAGTCTTCTGGACCGTATATTACAACAGCTTTCATCTTTTCAGGTAGTTTTGGACCATATGCCATTATATCTGCTCCCTTTTTATGTGTAGTATATCTTGTATCAGCAGTATATCACAGGACGTTTTGTTATTCAATAAAGAGCGGCTATGCGTTGTCTGCCGGTTTATGTGCAATAGTAGAAGAAAATCGCTCCCTGTATATGCTGTTTGTCAAATTATCACCCTTCAATTGTTCCTGTAGTTGAAAAGATCCGATGTTATTGCAGCTGATGGTGCATTTCCATCTGTGCGAATTAAGCCGGGAGTTAGTGTTCCAATATGAACAACTTTCCCATTGTTATTCACTGTAAATTCCGAACCACCTTGATACATATTGCCAAGGAATGTATCAAAGAGATTGAGTTCTCCACCATTTACAACAAATGGACCATACATACAGAAGCTTGAAAGCTCTATATTAAGCGATCCATTTTCCACTGTTGCCGAGTTGTATGGCATCCCCCAAAGAGTGGTATTATACATTCTTACTTGCGATGTAAGTTCTTTTCCGCATGAAATGTATCGTTTTTGGGGTGAAGGATCTATGCCGGGACAGTCCATCGATACAAGCTGCGAATTTATAACATCAATCCCTTCAGCGCCTACACCATCAAAAGCCATTGGCACCAGTGTTCCATCACTGCCATGCCCCATAACTATGCCGGATGCACCTTTGCCATTTTCCAATATAAAATGAACTCCGTTTCGAGAACCAAACACCGTGTTTTGATATTGAAGCTGGTTTGTGCAGTTTCCAAAGATAAATGCGTCAAGGTTCTCATATTGATAAATCCACGGATAACTGATTCTCTGCTGAAGATCTTCGGCGCTCTGTCCAACAGAATCCAGGAATGGCGACCACATCCAGTTGTTTGGGTTGAACTGCGTGTTAAATACGATTCCGCCTTCTGATCCGCCGCCAACAGCAATACCTACCTTTAACGGCGACCCGGCAGCGTATTCTATATGATGATTGTCGCAGCGGTAGGTTTTGAAATCCATGAATTTGTATGGATTCATAGCTGTAATATTTATGGCATATATATTCTTTCCGGTTCCTTGTATAAGATATGGGTAAGGCACAATATCATTTCGGTATTGCTCTGGATAATAGAAGGTAAGCCCCTTAATTCCGCTGTTTTCCTTCATAATAATGAATGGATCGGCATCTTCATTGTTTCTATTGGCAAATACTTGGATTACGCTGCCTTTTCCGCGGGAATGGTGCTCTACATCATACACGCCGCGGAGCTCTACACCAGAAGGCAAAACCAGATTACCGTGCACAGGATAGATTCCACCTGTAATAAAAACTATTCCGCCGCCATTTTTGCCAGCCTTATCAAGCTCTTTTTGTATAACAGCGGTGTAATCTTTAATGTATTTTGATTTTGGCTTTATAACGTATAGATTTTCTTTTGCCGGTTTCAAGGTTTTATCTGCAAGAACAGGAAAATCCGGCATATTAGACGGCTGGATTTTTTGAGCGCTTATTATCACTTTATTGTACTTGCTATTGTTGATTATTCTTGCATCGCCATTGGTAACAACATCGGCTATGGTAACGGCATTTGCATTTTCCCCCAGCGTTATGTGATTGCCTGGCGAGTTGATTGTGCAGCCCATAATAGTAAGGTCACCGCGTATTCGCACAATCTCATTATTGAAATCACAGTGGCGGAAGAATACAGATTGATTATCAATCCCATCAAGAAGCGCTGATTTTTTGCCGCCTCGTATATTGCAGCTATGGAATAACAACCGCGAATTGAATGTGTCATGGGTAAAAACGCCGTAATCGCTTCCCTGCAGGAGGCATTTTGTGAAGGAGATGCCTGCAAAGTTGGCATTAACTATATCAATTGCTGTATTGCAGTCTGTTATTTCATATTTATACATCTGCCCGTTGGTTTCACCCATAACCTCCGAATTGACCATTTTGATTCCGGTATTATATCCTCTCAACGATACAAATGCACTGTATATCCACTCATAGCGGCGGAACAGCATTGCTGTGCCGTTATTGCGAATCCATGAAACATGAGGACCGTCTGCTTTAGGCGCACCCGGGAGTCCAGATTGACTCCAGTAATCAGGATTGAAATCTATCATATCAACACGACCGGTATCACTTACAAAGCCAATTTCAATTCCAACAGATAGAGGGGCGCCGTATACATTGTGGAAATAATGGAGGTAGGATCCGTAGTTGGTTCTAATTCCCTGGTATGTGTTTACAAGTGTAACGTTTGAAACTGTTGCGCTTGCTGCACCCATTTGCTGAATGGTGAATGGATACGGAACGATATCATCAGGTTTTTGTTCAGGGTACCAGATGGTCATTCCTATAATACCGGAGCACTGCCGCAGAGCGATTAACGGTCGCCCTTCAGTTTCACCGCGTCCTGCATAGGCCATAAGGATTGAACCTTTAAACGGTTTTCCATTTGTCGGTTTCTCCCATTCTCCGCGAAGCGTAACACCAGTGGGTATACGCAGATTGCCTTTTATTACATATTTTCCTTCCGGGACAAATACAGTTCCGCCGCCAAGCTTTGTCATTGTATTCATGGCGGATTGAAAGGCTTCTGTATCATCAGTTACGCCATCACCTTTTGCACCTGCATCCTGCACAGTGCATCCGGCTGTTATAACATCGTTTGTTGGATATTTGGTATTAATCACCCGCCACTTTACAGGAACATTGCTGCCAACATCTGATTTTCCTACAGATATGAAGCTTGATTTTATTTCGGCAGAAGAGAGCGGACGATTGTAAATTCGCACTTCATCCAGAATTCCGTCATAGAATCCATTCCAAGTATGTGAATGACCAAGCTGGAGCGGAGTATCGTTAGTTGTATCTCCTATAACTATATTGGAATACTTTATATCTAGTTTACCATTTTTATACCAGGCAATTGTTTTAGTCTTCGGGTCATGTGTTACTGTCCAATGCTGCCATACATCTTCTTCAACATCTGAGGCGCTTTTGAGCATGGCCTCCCCGCCAAGTGCTCCACGCAGGCGCAGATTAATCTTTGTGGGATATGTGCCATCTGCATAGATAACATAACCCATAGCATCATCTGTTTTTTTCTTGCTGATTATTCCTGAGGAATATTGATCTGACCATGAAAATGGCTTCATCCAGAATGAGATTGTGAATCCGCCTGTAATGTTGGCAGCGTTTGAATCGCCGGCATCCAGACAGCTGTTTATGCCGTTGAACTCCATTGCATGTTTGATTTTTCCTGCCACCCATTTCGTATCAGTGATTTTGCAGGTGATGCTGCCAAAATCTGTTTTTGCAAGATTTCCGGGGGCATTATCAAAATTCCATTCTGCGATGAGATTACTGCTGGCTGAATTCAATTCAGCGGATGCAGGATAAATCAGACATCCGGTAATTATTAGTGAAAATGCAATCGATGTAAATATAATGGAAAAGTTTTTCATAAACATGCCTCGTTATCCTTCTATTCATACATAAAACACAAAAAGGTGATTTTATGCAGCATACAGTATTATGTTATTCACATGAGTGCAAATTCCTGCAGTTGTTTAGCAGAGCCAAAGGAATTATACAATCTGACATATTTGTATAAATCTAATCTAATAAATAAGCGCTGCAACAGACAGCGCACCCTTGCCGAATATTGCCGATTTATACTTATATCGGTATAATATCATTATAATGTGGGAATAATAAGAGCGACTAATTCCCATTTGGAGGACATAAAATGATTACAGAACTTAAAAAAGGAGTTTACTGGGTTGGAGCAGTAGATTGGGACCTTAGATCATTCCATGGTCACGAGCTATCCACGCACAGGGGCTCATCATATAACGCATATCTAATTGTTGATGAAAAGATTATATTAGTTGATACTGTATGGGCGCCGTTTAAAGATAAACTTATTGAACATATAAGCGAGATAATTGACCCATCGAAAATTGACATAGTTGTGTCAAACCATGCTGAGACTGATCATTCAGGAGCCTTGCCGGAGATTATGAGTTATGCAC
>JAPXND010000119.1:0-7023 GCA_033808695.1 Armatimonadota bacterium | reverse complement strand
TTCATATATAGGTATTCTAAAATTTTCCTCATCTGCAGCTTCTGCAAAAAGCAATGCAGGAACCAATAACAATACTGCAATAAACACTGTTAAGATTATTAAAGCTCTACTTTTCATTTCTTTTCTCCTTTAACTATCTTTCTTATGCGATTCAATAATGGTCTGACATTTATCCTTTATACGTTTTTAGTATAAACCTTTTTTTTGATTTGTCAATACATTTTAAAAAATAATTTTAAAATATTTTTATTGATAGTTTTAGCAAATAAATTGATATATAAATGAAAAAGTATGAGCTTCACATTTTTGTTTGCAGCTATTGAGAGTTAATATGCAAAATAATTGACACTTGGCACATTACCTGATAAACTTCAAGTAAGAATGCAGTTCACCATTTTATCGCAATAACCTCATGGAGTTTTCTTTGCGAAGATATATCATTTTATATACCCTGATATTTGTTATTATTGGCTCTTTATATTCATACGCTTCATCGGCTGATCAAAAGGAGAACATCACCTTAAGACTTTGGGGAGGCACCTGGGGAATTCCGCCTAAGGATGCCGTAGATCCATGGCGGCGAGCACAAAGAGCCGTATTTGAGCGTTTTCAGCGCCTCCATCCCCATATAAGTATAGTAAGCGCAAGCGGTCTTGAGATACAGGGACCCGCATCAGAATCCGGGCTTTTGATGGCAATGGCGGGAGGAACCGCTCCGGATGTATTCTATGTTAATTTCAGACAGCTAAACACGTATATACAGCAGAATTTTTTGTATCCGCTGAATGAGTATACAGATAAAGATCCTGAGGTGCTTGCCAGGATAAATCCAACAATACGTGATGTATTGAACGTGGACGGGCATATCTATACAATACCATGGTTCCAAGCGGTAATGGCGCTGTATTACAGAAAAGATTTGTATAAACAAGCCGGGCTTGATCCTGATAAACCTCCAACTAACTGGGATGAGTTTTACGAATACTGCCAGAAGCTTACAATACCCGAAACTGGTCAGTATGGGTTTGGATTTGAAGCATCTCCACAGGGAACCGCATATCACTGGGTTAACTTTTTGTGGCAGGCAGGCGGAGAAGTGGTTGCAAAAAACAGCTCCGGCGATTGGGAAGCTGTATTCAATACTCCGGAAGGGGTGAAAGCTCTTGAATTTTTCCGAAAGCTTGTTGCTGATCCATGGAAGCGCAAAAGCGATGGCAGGATTATAAATGGCGTAGCATCAAGAACTACATCTTACAAACAGGATATGCTGCAGGGCAAAATAGCCCAGTGGTTCTCTTATTCTACAGACCATGTAACCAACAGATCCGACCTTAATCCAAGTTTGATTGGGATAGCTGCCCTTCCTGCCGGACCTGCGGGCAAAGCCAACGAGATTAATGCGGGAATGTGGGGGATGAACTCGCAGATAAAAGATAAGCGTGTGCGTGATGCAGCATGGGAATACATTAAGTTTATGGGAAGCGATGAAGCCGATAAGGTGCGCACTAAGGCGTATGTAGAATCCGGCATGGGAAAGCTTGTAAATCCTGATAAACTTGAGAAATACGGTTATTCTGAGTATTTGAGAGATATTCCTGAAAGCTGGATAGCTGCAAACAAGGATGCTTTTAAACATGGCCGCCCGGAGCCTCATGGGAAGAACTGCGAAATGATATATACCGAGCTTGACTGGCCGCTTGTTTCTATATCTCTCAATCCAAAAGCTGATCCAAGCAAGCTTCTTGATGAAACAGCCCACAAGATTAATGCAAAATTGCTTGGATATACACCTCCCGACGTGATGAACAAGAAACGCAGGATTGGCTGGATTGTGTTTGCTGCTATCGCTGCTTTTTTGATATCAATAGTTGTAATTCAGCTTAAAAAAACTGCTCACGCTCATGCGGATGATACAGCGGATTCTCAGCTTGTAAGAGGAAATAAGTCAGTTCATGTAGTTGCATGGCTGTTTATGGCTCCCGCTGTAGCTTCGATCCTTGTATGGGCATATTATCCGCTGTTTCGCGGAATGATAATGGCTTTTCAGGATTATAAAATCCTGGGAGGAAGCGCTTTTATAGGGCTTGACAACTTTATAGAAGTATTTAGTCAACAAACCTTTTGGAAAGCCATGCTGAACAGTTTGTTATATGTAATATTGAATTTGGGGATTGGATTCTTTATTCCGATTATACTTGCTCTTATGCTGAATGAAATTCCACGTGGAAAAATGTTATATAGAACACTTTATTATCTTCCGGCTGTAACAAGCGGATTGGTTATTATGTTTCTGTGGAAATGGTTTTATGATCCATCACCACAAGGGTTATTCAACACACTAATCTCATACTATAATGAGGCAGCTTCTACATTGGCGGCAAGCATACATCCTGTATTCAACCATCTGCAGATACCAATGCAGACCTGGCTTCAGGACCCTAAGCTTGCGATGCTGTGCGTGGTTCTTCCTGGAATATGGGCAGGCGCCGGGCCTGGCAGTATTATATATCTTGCAGCAATGAAAGGTATTCCTGATGAGATGTATGAAGCGGCAGAGATAGACGGCGCCGGTGTTTGGAGCAAGATATGGCGGATAACCATCCCCACTCTAAAGCCGTTGATTATTATCAACTTTGTTGGCGCTTTCATTGGGTCGTTTAAGGCGATGGAGAATGTTTTTGTAATGACCGGTGGAGGACCTCTGAACGCAACACACACTATTGGGCTTGAAATATGGTATAACGCATTCATGTATTTAAAATTCGGTTATGCAACTGCGGCTGCATGGATAATGGGAAGCATGCTTATAGGATTCACTATGTATCAGTTAAGGATATTGAGAAATGTTCGATTTTCGGCGGCAAGTCAGGAGTAGAGCTGTATGACATTAATACCTGTAGTAGGAAGAAAATCATGGGCAGCCAGAATAATGATATTCGCACTTTATGTTATTCTGACTCTTGGCGCTGTTACAATGGTGTATCCATTTTTGATAATGCTTTCCACATCAGTAAAAAGCAGCGTTGATGTCAACAGCTACGATGTTTATCCTAAGTATTTTAAGGATGATGGAGCGCTTTTTTCCAAATATGCAGAGATAAGATACGCGGGCGATATAGATGTTATCAGCTCTTTGTATAATCAGGAATTTGCAAAACTGGAGAATATTACTCCACCGATTACAACAGAGCTAAGCAAACAGCAGAATCAAATGGTTGATGACTGGAATGCTTTCAGCAATTCTCTGCCATTATCATATAAGCAGGCAAACTATGGTCCAATAGGATTTTCGCCCAGCAAGCTGCTTTCAAGATATCGCAATCATTTAAGAGAAAAGTTTAACAATGACATAATTGCTCTTAATAATAAATACACGGAAGAAAACTATTCCTTTGAGCAGGTATTTACTCCGTTTGAAAGACCTACTAAACGTGAATGGCAGGCAGACAAATCTCCAAAGATGCAGGATTGGCTGATATTTGAGAAATCACTGCCTGCAGACTATCTTCGTACAATACCAAGCGATCCGCTGTTTGCACAATTCCTGAAAATCAATAAGTATGACGGAAACTTAAATGAGCTGAATAAGGCGTATGGGAGCAGGTATAAATCATTTACGGATGTTCATCTGTCTGCAGCTCCACCGGCTAATAGGACAGCAAGAAAGGATTGGGAGGAGTTTATACGAACACAGCTCCCATTCCGGTATATGAAAATATCGCAAGGTGCAGTTGTTCCATACAGACAGTTTCTATCTAAGAGATACGAAAATAATCTTGCCAGATTTAATGCCATGTATGAGTGTAAGTATGACTCGTTCAATTCAGTCCCTTTGCCTGAGCCTGCTCCCCTAAGCGGTCCGGCATTGACTGACTGGATGGATTTTATAGCAGGTGTAATTCCGATTGGCATGATAAAGCCGGTAAATACAGAGTCTTTGTATCGAGAGCATATTGCAGCCAAGTATGGATCAGTGGAACGCATTAATGCGGCTTATGGGCTCAATCTGAACAGCGTAATTGATTTAGCTCCGCCTTACCAGCTGGCAGACTGGAAGTATACTCTTGAGAATAAATCTGAACTTAAGGAACACTTTATCAAATGCAATTATGGTATGGTAATAGGATATATTCTGCTTCATGGAAGAGCTGTGATAAACACTGTTATCTACTGCCTGCTTGTGATTATTACTCACCTGATAGTAAATCCGTTGTGCGCATATGCACTTTCCAGATATAACTTGAGATACGCCTACAAGGTGCTGCTGTTTCTGCTTGCTACTATGGCATTTCCAGCTGAAGTTGCAATGATACCAAACTTTTTACTTTTGAAAAAGCTTGGTATGCTGAACACATACTGGGCGCTGGTTCTTCCGGGTGTGGCAAACGGATTTTCAATATTTTTGCTCAAAGGGTTCTTCGATAGCCTGCCTAAGGAGCTGTATGAGGCAGGAATTATTGACGGAGCTTCGGAGATGCATATGTTTTGGAAGATTACGCTTCCGCTTTCCAAGCCAATCTTTGCGGTGATTGCATTGCAGTCATTCACGGCAGCGTATGGGGCGTTTATGTTTGCGTTTTTAGTGTGCCAGAATCCTAAAATGTGGACAATGATGGTTTGGCTTTATGAGCTGCAGATTACGGCTCCAAAATACATCACTATGGCAGCTCTGACCGTGGCAGCTATACCCACTCTGCTTGTGTTTGTGTTCGCTCAAAATGTAATCATGCGGGGAATTATACTTCCAAGCTACAAATGATGAATGATGCATATACCAAAAAGGCGGATCAGGTATCTGACCCGCCTTTCTCTTTGATTGATGTCTTCTACTTGAATTTACATCTTAGGGTTTTTATCTCAAAAGGCTTCATGAATAGCTTAATCTCATTGTTGGCAGCGGTTATTTCATTATCGACCGACTCCTCAAGGAGATTGGTTTCTTCAACGAAGCTGACCGGTTTGTTGAATTTGATTTTGGTATAACATCCGAATTTCTCGGCCTCATACAGTCTGATGATGACACCATCGCCATCCTCAGCGGCCTTAATGCACTCAACGATTACGTTGGGCTTTTCAACTGACAGGAGTCCAACAATCTCCTTCGTATCGGCAGAGACTGGATAAGAGAGAACAGGAATGTTCAGCTCATATGCCGGTCGGACTACCGATTCAACAGAGAATCCTGTTGCATGTGGAAGGAGTGAATATGTAAAGATATGCTTTCCTGCATCGCCGCGCGGATCAGGATGTGTACCGGATTTAACCAATGTAAGCCGCAAAGCGCTTTCTTCCACCCCTACTCCATATTTGCAATCATTGAGCAAAGCAACACCAAATCCATTATCAGAGAGATCGCTCCATTTGTGCATACATACTTCAAATCTGGCTCTATCGTTAAGGAGATTGGTATGTGTTGGACGTTCAGCATGACCGTATTGAATCTCATGTCTGGCAAAATCAGAATGGATATTCAATGGGAACTCTGTTTTGAAAAGCTTATGTTTTTCCGCCCAATTCAACGAGGTCTCGAAGTCAACCTGTGCGCTTCCCGAATGGAAGACCATATCCTGAGTAAAGCTGGATGCAGTTCCCAGCTCGTATTCGCTTCTGATGCGCAGTTGAAGCGGTCCGGAAGCAATGACTTTTCTATCCGTGAGTTTGAAGTTAGGGAGCATCTTGGTCTTCTGATCCGGGTCGATATCCCAGTTATCCCAGCTTTCTGGTACATCCTCGCCGATAAGGAAATTGTTTATTGCACACCCGGGTTTTACGATTTCTCTGCCGGATTTTTTATCAATAAATGAGGCGATTGTTCCATTCTCATTAAATACCACCTTGGCAAATGGAGTCTCTACACTGTTTCCTTCAACCTTGAACGGATTCTCTTTTGATTCTTTATAGTTCGCAACATCAAATACAGATGCGCTTAGCGCAGGAATACACATTCCATTTGCAATAAGTTTCTTTTTGCCTTTGACGTCTTCAATCCACTGTGATTGGATATTGTCTCCGGCTATAGTTTTTCCTTCCGGCAGACGATCAATGGCTATTTCGTTGTTGCGGTCCCAAGACAAGGTGTTCATTATCATCAGTTTCGATTTATCCTTGCTTGATTTAGTCAGATATTCAAACGCTTCTGTGGTCAGCGATTCAGCTTTACTTACGCATTTATTAAAGGTTTCAATTGCCAAATCATTTACCTCTGCAATTGATGAACCGGGAAGAATATCATGGAATTGATTTGTGAGAAGGTCCTTCCATATCTCAAGAAGCTCATCTTTGGGATAGCCTTTTCCTGCCAGCATTGAATAAGTATTCATAAGCTCTGCTTCTCTCAATGCGATTTCGGTTTTTCGGTTGCCGCGCTTGATTGCACCGATGGAGGTTAATGTGCCGCGATGAGCTTCAAGGTAAAGCTCGCCAGACCATGTTGGCAGGTCTTTGATATCATTTGCGATACCGTCCATAAATTCGCTGACAGTTACATGGCTTGCCTTTGGACTTCCTTCCAGATCGGTTATGCGCCGCGCGGCTTCAAGCATTTCCATCATGGGGCCGCCGCCGCCATCACCGTATCCATATGAGCATAGGCGCCTATCCTGATTGTCTTTATGCTGCACCCAGTTCCAGTTATGCGTTAATGTTTCGGGTTCAGGCCAGCAATGGAGGAAGTTGTAGTGAGAAATAACTGATGTACCATCGATTCCTTTCCAGACAAACGTATCGTAGGGGAATCTGGTAGTGTCGTTCCATGATATTTTAGTAGTGCAGAAATATGGTATATTTGATTTTTGGAGTATCTGCGGAAGCGCCGCTGAATATCCAAAAACATCGGGCATCCAAAGGGTATCGGCGGTATAGCCAAACCATTCGCGAGTGCTGTTTTGAGCAACAAGCACCTGACGGACAAGTGATTCGCCGGATGGAATATTACAGTCTGGTTCTACCCACATTCCACCATTTGGCTCCCATCTGCCTTCTGCAACCATTTTTTTCATATCTTCAAATATTGAAGGATAGAGT
>JAPXND010000118.1:0-7241 GCA_033808695.1 Armatimonadota bacterium | reverse complement strand
GGGCGGAACAAAACTTAAAACATTAGTCGGGTCAGTTTCTGCATTCATCAAATCAATAGCAGAAAATTCTCCGCTGCCTCATATAAACTGGAAATACATAAAAGTGGGATCTGATTACAAACTTAACATAAATAATGCTGCTCCCTCTAAATACACTGCTAAAATTTGGATGGCTGAATCAAAATCCAGAGACTTTCGGGAAAGCGAGTGGAAAGCTTCGGAAATGACAAAAACAGAAAATGGATATTCAGCTGTAATCAAACTTCCAAAAGAAGGGTTTATTGCTATATTCGGTGAAGCATCAACAAAAGCTAAGAGTGAAACATTTACAGAATCAACACAAATACAAATATTTGATAAAACAGGTAAGGTAGATTAAGAATAAAATATGAATAAAAATGCAAATATAGCTGCACGCCCATCCAACCCTGGAGAAAATCCTGGAAAATCGGCATGGATGTCGGTGCATTTGGCTGGCAACAATGAAAGCGGCGCCTCAGTTATTATTTTTCCTGGAGGCGGATATGTTGACCTTGCAGATCAACACGAAGGTATAGATTGTGCTAACTGGCTAAACAGTATAGGTGTTTCGGCATTTGTATTGCGATATAGGTTAGCTCCAGAATTCCAGCACCCATATCAGCTTCAGGATGCTCAATGGGCAATACGTCATGTGCGTGAGAATGCATCAGGATATAACATCGATGCAAATAAAATAGGTGTATGGGGATTTTCAGCAGGCGGGCATTTGGCTGCAACCGCATCAACACACTATTCTGATGCAGATGAATCTAATAATGTCAGCAGCAGACCTGATTTTAGTATTTTGTCATATCCGGTTATAAGCTTTACAGGAGAGTTTGCCCACTCAGGTTCCAGAAATAACCTTATCGGTACCGCACCCGATCCAAACCTTGTTGAAAATTTATCAAACGAACGCCAGGTTAACTCCAACACACCGCCGGCATTTCTGTTTCATACTGATTCTGATAATGGCGTATCGGCAGAAAACAGTGTGTTATATTATCTGGCGCTGCGCAAAGCAGGTGTACCAGCAGAGCTTCATATATTTCAAGACGGACCCCATGGTGTAGGGTTGGCTCCAGATTATCCTGTCCTGTCTAAATGGAAAGATTTGTTAAAAGGATGGCTTATAACCAGAGGATTAATATAGAAATAATGAGGGTGAAATGTGCAGATTATTAATGTAATTATAATAGCAAACATAATGCTGCTCTCATTTGCCCCTTGGGATGTTTATGTTTAAGTTGATGCAGGAATTAACAGCTAATAGGTTAAATATTATAGAAAATACAAAAGGAGGTATATTATGCTGAGAACGTATATACTAAGCAGTGTGCTGATAGCTATGCTTATTTCACAAAGTGCAGCAAATATCAGTGTAATGGATTTTGGCGCAACAGGTGACGGCAAAACAGATGATACAGCTGCGTTTCAAGCAGCTTTGGACAAAGCAGCAGAAAAAGGTGAAGTTGTTAATGTGCCTGCCGGAACGTTTTTAATTGCAGGGTCATTGCAAATTCCTCAAGCTGTAACACTTATGGGAGAATGGCAGGCTCCACATTTTTCTGAATATGAAAAAGGAACCACAATCTATGCTACTGGCAATGCCGATAACGAAGATGCTGATCCGTTATTTAAACTAAATCAAAATAGCTGTATTAAAGGCGTAACAATTTTCTATCCTGAACAGGATATGCAAAATGTAAAGACATATCCATGGACAATACAAGGAAGTGGAACACATGGCAGTGTTATTGATGTAACGCTTGTTAATCCATATAAAGGCATAGATTTTGGAACTCATCCAAATGAGATGCACTATATCAGAAACATATATGGGTGTCCATTGAAAATAGGGATTTTTATTGATAAATGTACAGATATAGGAAGAATTGAGAATGTGCATTTCAATCCAAATGTATATACCAGACTAACTCATCCAAACGCTGCTACAGGTGAAAAGGGCGCTGCATTAGTAAAATTTATGCATGAAAACCTTGTTGGATTTATGTTTGGAAGAACAGATTGGGAATATGTTAATAATTGTTTTGTAATTTTCCCAAAAATTGGCTTTCATTTCATGGATGCAGGCGGCGGTGGCGGAAATGTAATGCTGAGTCAGTCCGGAGCCGATATATGTTCAGCTGCAACCCAAATAGATGCAACACAATCACATGCTGGTGTAACATTTAGCAATTCACAAATGTTTGGAAGAGTTGTGATTGGTGAAAACAATACTGGCCCTATACGATTCACC
Organism: Armatimonadota bacterium; assembly: GCA_033808695.1. Classification (GTDB taxonomy): domain Bacteria; phylum Armatimonadota; class UBA5829; order DTJY01; family DTJY01; genus JAPXND01. The sequence goes on along the minus strand of JAPXND010000118.1, from coordinate 4,960 downwards.
GGATGTGGATTCTTTGGCGCAACAGCAGAAGAAGTTGTTGCCGAACCATCACATATTGATTCAAAAGGCAAAGGACATGTGGGTATAGATAACTGCCACTTTATTACACTCGCTGGTGACAATAAAACAAAAATCAATGTAAGAGCATCAGGTGGAAAAATCACCATAAGCAACTGCAACTTTATTGATGCGGATAGAACACATATTCAGCTTGAAGAAGGATTGAGATCTGCGATTATATCTGGAAATACCTTTACAGGAAAAATGGGTATTGAAAACAATAGTACGGCTAATGTTCAAATAGGATTAAATACTGATGATTCGCCACAGAATGATGAATAAACCCTAAGAAGACAAAATACAATAAAAGTGGAATATGTATTTGTTAAATAAAGAATAAGAGAGATAAACTAAAAGGGTGAATGATGTAATATCGTTCACCCTTTTTAATAATTGGCTACTATTTAGATGTTTTTTCAAGCTTCAAAGTTATAGAAGGTGAATCACATACTTCTGATGGTCCAAAATACTGAATAGGACCGGGATATGTATATGAATCATTAATTGCCCATGAGCTTCTATTTTCAGAGAATTCCTTAAAGGGTTTGCCTTCAATATCTACAAGCGCTTTTTTAATTACAGGTGTAGCCTTGCCTTTTCTAATCTCCATATTAAGCATCATGGTTACAGGAACACCGCCTGCCACCCAATTGTCGGAAGACTGTGTCAAATTAGTTACATTGGCTGTGTATCCAGTGAGACCTGCACGAACAAGCTGTGCAGCTGTATAGCCAAGGGAATAGGTGTAATCAGCGTCAAAGTTCGTTGGTGCAGCGCATCTTCCCTCATATCCAAAGAAGTGCGATAAGGCGCTGAATTTGGCGTTAGTTTCACCTCTGGATTTTAGCAGTCGAATCTTATCTCCCACCAGATCTATAAGCAGTCTTTCTGTTTCTACCTGAGACAGCGGAACATTGCCATGGCTGTCACGTTTCAGCAGAACGGCTTGTGCACCTAATGGCAGTGATGCATAAACTTTTGCGCTTGCATCTGTAAGTTTGTTGCTTAAGTATTGTGCGCGTTCAGAATGGTCAGGGAGATTCTGAATGTATTCTTCCTCAGATCCAAGTATAGCGCTAAGCTCATCAATCATTGTTTTTATGTCGGATATAAACTCAATCAAACCTTCCGGCACAAGTAATACCCCATAGTTTTTACCCTGTGCTGCACGATTTACAACTACATCTACAATATAATCAACAATTTCTCTAAGTGTTGTTCCTTTTGCCTGTATTTCTTCTGATATCAAAGTAATATTTGGGTGTGTTTGCAAAGAGCATTCAAGTGTTACATGACTTGCTGCTCTGCCCATAAGACGCACAAAATGCCAATACTTTACTGCCGATGTTGCATCTCTGCAGATATTGCCAATGAGTTCGGAATATGTTTTTGCTGCGGTGTCGAAGCCAAAAGATATTTCGATGAGTTCATTTTTCATATCACCGTCAATGGTTTTTGGCACACCAATTACAACTGTTTTAGAACCTACGGATTTAAGGTATTCAGCAAGCATTGCTGCATTGGTATTAGAATCATCGCCGCCTATTATAACTAAACCGTCTAACTGCATGTCTTCAAAATTTTTCTTACAAGCTGACAAATCTTCCTGTTTTTCTATTTTGTCTCGACCGCTCATTATCATATCGAATCCGCCGGTATTTCTGTATTCGTCTATGATTTCTGATGTGAGTTCTTTGTAATTTCCTTTTATTGCACCGCCCGGACCCTTAAGAAATCCATATAAGGTGCTTGCCGAATTTGCTGCTTTTAATCCATCAAACAGCCCTGCGATAACATTGTGACCACCGGGCGCCTGTCCGCCGGAAAGAACTACTCCTACTTTTAGAGGAGCTGTAGATAATGCACCATTTCCTGTATTGAATGTTGCAACAGGCTGCCCATAGGTATTAGGAAAGAGTTCCTTTATTTCATTCTGATCTGTTTCCGGCTCTGTGGGCGCTCCTAATTTTAGTGCGATATTTGCTGATTTTAATGCCGGCGGAAGTTTTGGTTGGTAAGAACTTCGCACTTTCTGAAGGTTAGATATTACTTTGCTCATTTTTTATTATGTCCTTTTATAGTGATTATAGATTGGCGTATGCGCCTAATTTCATGTAATGATGTCTTTAATTATCATTGGAATAAAAAACAAAAAATTATACAGCTCAGCTTTTACAGAATCATTAAGGAATTTACTGTTTATTTCAGGTTTCATTGATATATTAAACTTTGGGAGCCATCTTGGAACGCTTTTTAGGTAATTTTCATATTCTTCACCGTAACATTCTTTTAAATATCGTTCCTCATGAGCTACCACAAATGGAAATACAATAAAACAAACCAGTAATTGAATTGGCAGCAGCCACAATTGCCCTGATGCAATTATTAATGATATACTGATTAATGTATTGCCAATATATATTGGATTTCTAACTAGCCTATACGGACCTGTAGTTGTAAAAGTGCGTTCTATCTTTAGTCTAAAGTGTAAATGCTGCTGTGCCCATATGCGTATAAGCAATCCAATTAGGAAAACAATACTTGCTGCAACCCACAATGCAAGATTGTTCGCTTCCTTCGTATTCCTGCAAAACAGTGATACGATTATAGGGATAGAAATCAATAATCCTCTGTATCTAAAGGCGAAATGTTGCAACTTTTCCATTCATGTATCTCCTGAATCAATTAATGTTATATTCAAATAGAGATGATCATATGTCTAAACATATTAATAATAGGATGTTATACTGCTGCATGTTTCGCTTTGATTTTCTTGATTAGTTCAGGAATTATTTCAAGACAGTCGCCAACAAAACCAAAATTGGCAATTTGGAATATAGGTGCATTCGGATCTTTGTTGATAGCAATAATAGTATCAGAAGATGACATGCCTGCCTGATGCTGTACTGCACCGCTTATTCCGCATGCAATATAGATTTTTGGGCAAACTGTTTTGCCTGTTTGACCAACTTGATGCGCATAGGGAATCCATCCGGCATCTACTGCTGCTCTGCTGGCGCCAACTGCTCCATTCAGAAGTTTTGCCAACTCCTCAATCATTTTGAAATTGGAAGGATCTTGGATTCCTCTTCCGCCGGATACTATGATATCCGCTTCTACAAGATTAACGCATGATTCTTCGGAGCAAAAGAAGTTTATTATTTCACTTCTTGAGGTGAAAAGCTTGGGTTTTGGTTCAAGCTTTATAATCTCTCCTTTTGTGCCATCGGTGCGTTTTGGGCTTGTTGGAAAAACTTTATGTCGAACCGTTGCCATTTGCGGGCGGGTATATGGACATAGTATGGTTGCCATAATGTTGCCGCCATATGCAGGCCGAGTTTGGTATAATAATCCGTCCTCCTTACCAATTTCAAGACCGGTGCAGTCGGCAGTTAGTCCTGTGTATATCTTAATCGCCACCTGTGACATGAATGATCTGCCCTGAGTGGTTGCACCTGCCAGCATTATTTCGGGTTTAAATTCTCTTACTATATCTGCTAGAACTCTTGAATATCGTTCGCCATCATAATCAGCAAGTTCGGGCGCCTCATATGTATAAACTTTATCTACAGGATATTCCGAAAGGTCATCGGCTGCTTTATCAAGTTTATCGCCCAAAACAACAACTGCAAGCTCAGATTTGCGGTCATCAGCGAGTTTTCGTCCTACTCCGATAAGCTCAAAAACTACAGGTGATATTTCTCCCTTAAACTGTTCTCCAAACACCCACACATTTTTGTATTGTGTAAGATCTTCTTGAGCTTGTTTTTCTATCTCAATGGCGATAGCTCTAAACCTGCAAGAACTGACGCATGTTCCACAGTAATTACACAAATCAAGATCAATGATTGCTATTTTGCTGCTGACTTCTATTGCGCCTTTAGGGCATGATTTTGCGCATAATCCACATCCATTACATTTATCTTCAAAAACACGAATAGCCATTTATACAATCTCCAACTCTTCTAATAATCCTGCAAGCTTTTCTGCAAGTTCATCTGATTCACCGGTCCATTTTTCTCCACCTTCACGATGCGGGGGACTAAAGACCTTTACGACTTGTGTTGGGGATCCTTGAAGTCCGAGTTTTTCAGCAGGGGCGTCAATATCAGCTAATGTCCAAACGGTAATTTTTGCTTTTTTTGCGTTCATTTTACCGCGAAGGGATGGTGTGCGCGGTTCATTTATTTCTTTTACAACAGTTATTACTACAGGCAGTTTTACTTTACAAACTTCGTAACCTGTTTCTACAAGTCTTTTTACAGTAATCTCTTTTTTATTAAGCGATTCAATTTTGGCAACATATGCAGCCTGTGCATAATCCATATGAGCAGCTATTCCAGGACCTACTTGACCGGTATCGCCATCTATAGCCTGCATACCGCATAGCACAATATCGGGTTGAAGTTTTTCAAGACCTTTTGCCAGTGTGTATGATGTTGCCCATGTATCAGCGCCGCCAAAGGCCCTGTCAGAAAGCAGTAATGCGTCATCTGCACCAAGAGCAATAGCTTCTCGAAGAGCGTTTTCAGCTTGAGGCGGTCCCATAGAAACTACCGTAATGGAAGACTCCTCACCTTCCGATTGAAACCGTTCTTTGATTCTCACACCTTCTTCAAGAGCATAAAGATCAAACGGATTAATCTGCGATTCTACACCCTCTCTTACAAGGGTATTAGTTTCTGGATCAAATTTTACTTCTGTGGTGGCTGGAACCTGCTTGATGCATACACAAATTTTGAACATACTACTCCATTCCTGTTGGTAATGATTTAAGCGTTAATAGTTATATAATCTTATAAAATTGCAGTATATACGCTCATATTATTTTACATTATAGGGCATATTTCGGTCAAATGTTAATTCCTTTTGCATTTAATTAAAAAATCCCTGTTCTTAA
>JAPXND010000117.1:0-7285 GCA_033808695.1 Armatimonadota bacterium | reverse complement strand
AGATGTGTATAAGAGACAGGTGTAAGAGACGGCGTAATCTTCGTTAAAACAAAAAGTCCAACATGGGCAAATGAGCTGATTTTCTATAAGCCGGAAATTATAAATAAACTCAATGCAAAAGTTAATAAAAATGTTATAAAAGACATTATTTTTAAAGCCGGAAAGATAAAAAAAGAAAAAACTGTAAAAGCAAATAAAACATACTCAAATCTAAAAGTTGATGAAATAGAGCTGAGTGATGAAGAGATTGAATTTATTAACAAAACTGTTTCATCTGCCGGAAATGCGTCAAACGATTTATTCAAACTTATGGAAACCGGGTTGAAGCTTGATAAATGGAAGCTTTTGAATGGATGGACTCCGTGTAAGGTTTGCAGCAGCCTTCAGAACGAACCCGATGGCGTATGTATATTTTGCTCAATTGATAAATAAACTAATTGTTTTTGAATAAATCTGATATAATAGCTTATGCACTTAATGATGGAGCTTACATATGATTTTCATCCTTCTTGTAATTGATATTATTCTTATACTATGCTTTGCCCTGCCCATAAAATATCTTTATGAAAAATGGGGCAATTGGGTAAATCAAAAAGCTGAATTGCTGAGGGAATACGAATATGAAAAAATGTTTGGAAGAAGAAGCTGGGCAGCTCGCAGCTTTGAAATTGATTCATCAATAGAACTTGTAAAGAAAAAGATAAATAGTCTTCCAGAGATAAGCATGGAAGCTCTTTTGTATGATCCTCATAAATCAAAAAATCTGTCGCCATTTATTACACTTGCCGGAGACAGAACCTTTGCTACTGGAATAGATATTGAATGGATTGACAGCAATACAGTGATTATTAACGCTCAGCAGTATTCCGATTGGCCTGCTAATCCCGAAGATGATATTAATCTGCCGGCAAAACAACGTCAAAGACTGGCAGAAAAGCTGGTCTTTCATTTGAAATCAATAGGCACGGATCATACATTGATAAGCTATGAGATGGAAACCCCTATATGGATTTATGTTCTTAATACAGCTATCGTTTTACTGCTGATTGCAGCTGCATGGGGAATGCTTCAGTTTCAAAACAATGATGCATTTATAAAGGCAGCAGGTAAAAATCATTCCATTATAGTTGCAAACACCGCAATCCTCTGGATTCCAATTGCATGGATATCTACCAGAATAGCAGGAGTTTTCCAGCTTCAGAGCATAAGCCTCATAGATAATGTTATTTCTACCTTTGGCAAAATGCAGCCAAAGGACTAAATTATATTCATTTCCTTTTTGATTCAAAGGTCTCAAAAGAAAAAAATCCATATAAACATTAAATTTCTAACAAAAAAAGGTATAAATTGTAAATATTTGTATTATAATACATAATCAGTTTAAAATAACCTGGAATATTAATGAAGGTAGTAATATAAGGAGTTTGAAATGAGTATTGATTCTCCAATAAAAGAATATACCTATCAAGAACGCATAAATGCTCTAAGAGAAAAGAAAATGGAGCACACTGCAGAAAAACAGATTGATGCCGGATATATGGATTTTGATGACCATGGCATAATTGTTCCGCCTGTAGAATGTCGTGAGGTTATAGAAACTACAGGTGAAGACGGTAAATTCATAAGACATCCTTTTGCTGCAAATTTTAAAGGGCTGAAGTTTAAAAGCAACCATACAAATGGCGGTTTTTATGGTCCCAAGCTGCTTGGTGAAAATTACAGAGCCCTGCTTGAGCGCCATCCTGTATATGTAGATCCCATGAGTTCGCTTGCAGGCGCATACATGGCGGATTTCAATCGCTGCGGAATGATTACAATTCCGCCGGATGTCGATTATTCGCACCTTCATCCAGAACATCAGCTCTACAAAATGATAACCGGCATAGGAGCGCTTCACCATCATTGCCAGGATCTAAAAATAGGTTTAGATATGGGATGGGGAGCTATTTTAGATAAAATACGCTTCTACAGAGAAAAAAATGCACCAAAATCCAAAGACTTTTATAATGCGCTGGAAAATATCGTTTTAGGCACACAGAATTGGATTCAAAGAAATGCTGATGAGGCGCGCAGATTAGCGGAAATAGAGCAAAACCCTCAGCTTAAGACTAACCTTATTGAAATAGCGGATATTAACGATAAGCTTGTTGCAGAAGCTCCGGAAACTTTTAGAGAGGCAGTACAATGGATTCTTTGGTATCAGCTAATCTCAAGAATGTATAATGGAAGCGGCTCACTTGGAAGAGAGGATGTTCTGCTCCAGCCATATTATGATAAAGATATGGCAGAGGGAAGATTGACCGATGAAGAAGCTATATTCCATATAGCATGTCAGCTGATAAGAGAAACAGGCTATATACAAATCGGCGGATTAGATTCAGAGGGCAATGATGTTGCAACACAGCTTTCATACAATATACTTGAAGCGGCGCATAGGCTTAAAATCCCAGCGAATGTTTCCGTATGTGTAGGAAACGGAATGGATGTTGGACTGGTTAAACGCGGTATAGAGATAATGTTTGAAGATAAAGCCGGTGTTCCAAGATTTTTGGGAATAGAAAATACCGCAAAGGGTTTTACAAAACTTGGTTATCCCATAGAGCTTGCAAGACAGCGTGGAAATGCAGGGTGCCACTGGTATGCGCTTCCCGGACGTGAATATGCATTGAACGATGTAATTAAAATAAGCTTTGGCAATGTTTTTGATGTAGCTCTCCGCGAAATGATGACAGATGCCTCTGTTGCTCCATCAGTAAAAACCTTATGGGAATATTTTGCAAAGCATCTTAAACGCTCTATAGAAGTTGTTGCAGAAGGGATTGATATTCACCTGGAGAACTTCCACAGAGGTGCACCGGAGCTTGTTTTAGATCTTCTCAGCCACGGTCCTATAGAGAAAGGTGAAGATATATCTCACGGCGGAGTGGAATTATACAATATCGGTGTTGATGGAGCTGCACTTGCGGTGGTAGCTGATTCGTTTGCAGCAATTGAGCAGCGAATTGAAAAGGAAGAGCGTCTTACATGGACTCAATTGATGGAGCATCTTGATTCTGATTGGGCGGGCATAGATGGCGAACGTGCAAGAATGATGATGCAGAGCGTACCAAGATACGGCAGCGGCGGCAGCCGAGCTGATGAGTGGGCAGTGAAGATATCAGCTGTATTCAGCAAAATGGTAGCGGAAAAACCCACGCCTGTGAAAAAAGCCAATATGGTACCGGGGTTATTTTCTTGGGCTAATACAATAGGGTTTGGTAAGGCGCTTGGTGCAACGCCAAATGGACGTCATGCAAAAGCTCCTATATCGCATGGAGCAAATCCTCTGCCCGGATTCCGTCAAGATGGGGCTGCAACAGCGCTTGCAGCAAGCATTGCATCGGTACAGTGCGGCTATGGGTCGGCGGCGCCCATGCAAATCGAGATAGACCCAGCGCTCTCTGCCGATAAAGGCGGAATTGATTACGTATACAGTTTGATAAAAACACACATAGATTTGGGTGGAACTCAGGTTAATATGAACATAGTAGATAAGGATACGATTTTAGAGGCGCACAAAGATCCATCAAAGTATCCTGATTTAACGGTGCGTGCTACGGGGTTCAGTGTTTTCTTTGCAAGTCTTTCACCAGAATTTCGACAGCTGGTAGTGGATAGAATAATCAACGAAAACTAATTATGTACGGTCAGGGGGTTTAATACTAACCTCTTGGCCTTTGAATGCTGCATTCTGTTCATCATTATAAATTGCAACTCTGTTTCTGCCGCCGTTTTTTGCAGTATAAAGTGCAATATCTGCATTTGCAAACAATCTGTTAAAGGATGTTATTTCTGTATAATCCATACCTGCAACACCAAAGCTTGCTGTAATGTTTATTATTAAATCGTCTCCTGCGCTGACGTAGGAATTCTTAATAATCCTTCTTAGCTCTTCAGCAAGCTCATAAGCTTTTTCTACTTTTGTATTAGGAAGGAATATAACAAACTCTTCTCCGCCAAACCTTCCTAAAATATATTGATCCCTAATTACAGCCTTTAATGACTCAGCAATTGTATGTAAAACCTCATCTCCAAACTGATGACCATATGTGTCGTTGATTTTCTTAAATAAATCAATATCCAGAATTATTAAAGAAACGGGAGTATTTGTATCATTCAGTTCAGTCATTTTTTTGTGGCATAAATCAAAAAAGTGGGTTCTTTTATATACACCGGTTAAATCATCTTTAATAGCCAATTCGTTTAAAGAATTTAAGAGTTTCATTTGGTCGGTTACATCATGCAAAAGGATGATATGTCCTTTATTGTCATGTAAAGCGCTAATCCCAAAATCAATGTATTGCACTCTATTATCAGCCATTATTTTAATTCTTGATACACTTGTATTCTTCTTTTTTAATATCTCCAACACATCTGGAAAATCCTTAAATACTTCTTTTATTTGTATACCAATGTGTTCGTAAGAAAGATTTGTAAAAAAATTTTTGGCGGCATTATTAAAATCTGCAAGCTGATTTTTTTCATCTATAACTATTATTCCATCGCTGATAACATCAAAAACCACATTTCTTGCAATAGGTATAAGATTATTAAAATCACGGTCTTTAAATCCATACCAGAATATGGAAACCGAAATAATATGAGATACAGGGACTAAATCTAATCCATATGGCGTATAACCATTTAAGAAAAGAAAAAATGTTATCCATGGAAAAACTGAAGCAATAAGAAGAACGCGTGTTTGTCTGCGATAAAGATTGGTAGAAGTATGCCAGCTGGATAAAAACAGTATATATCCTAAAATCATATATATGTTGGTATATATTAAAAAAACCCAAAACCAAGGACCTCTTTCAAAATGCAGTATTGCAAAAGGACCGTTTTGATATTGTATTATTTGAGTGTAGTATAAAGAATGATAATAGTTAGTAATAACAACAAGCCAAGTTATAATTGGCAGTAAAAAAATAAGAGCCTTAGATTTATTAGAAGACCATTTTATTCTATCGGTACTATCAATAGCCAGCACTAACCAATATGCAGGTATAAAAACAATTCCAAAATACTGAATATATAAAGCAATTGTTTTTCCTATAAAGCCATGAGAGTTCAGCTCAAGTCCATATCCTATGCAATATATTCCAAAGCAAAACAAAAGCCCTGAAAATGCATTTGAATGCAGGCGAAATCTCCATTCATATGTTTTTACGCCAACTATGATCTGGATAACACCTGCTAAAATATATAAAAAAGTTACAACAATTACTATATTTGGCATTTAATAAAGCTCATCTCTATTATATATTATTAGTTATGTAACTCTTTAATAACTCCCGTTTGCATGTAATATATACGTTCGCCAATATTTGTAATATGATCTGCCATTCGTTCAAGATAGCGTGCGATTAATATAAGCCCCATTGCTTGTTCGGTAATATCTTGCCGTTCTTTCATTATATCAGTCAACTCATTATACAATTTATGATATAGAGCATCTACTTCTTCATCAAGTTTTATCATATTATCTACCTTATTAAGATCTCTGGTTACAAAAGCGGTTAATGTTTCTTTTAACATTTCTCTTACCAAAAGAGCCATTTTGGGTATATCTACCAAAGGTTTGAACAAGGTGTTTTTTGATAAATTTTCAACAATTTCTGCAATATCTACAACATAGTCGCCTGCTCTTTCTACATCCGTTATTATTTTCATAACAGCAGCTATTGTTCGCAAATCTTTTGCCATAGGCTGCTGCAGTGCAAGCAAGTGAAGAGCATCGTTTTCAATAGTTATGTTATAGTTATCAACAATATCATCCATTTCTTCTACCTGGCGTGTAAGTCTCGAATTGCCATTAACAAAAGCTTCTATAGTTATTCCCAGCATTTTATCTACCACATTGCCCATATCCTGTAAATCAGCTTGCAATGCTGAGATATCATCATCAAAAGATTTACGTGCTTCGGTTAATCTCATGAATTATTCTCCTTGTTTTTGAACGATATTGGTTTGTTTAGAACTGAATATAAAATATTATTATACTAATAGATAATATATAAGTCAATGAGAAGGTATGATTAATCTATTATATTTAAGACTGTAAATTTTAAAGTATTGTTCAGTGTTTGTGCATTATAATTGGAATTATCATTGATTTTTGGTAGAATATTTTGTTATTCTGAAGCATTATAATGAGTGATTGGCGTTTTATGGTTTTATGGAGGATTTATTGAATAATAAAATAGGTGTTGCTAAGATCTTAACCGAATACAAAACATTGATATATCTCTGTTTAATATCTGCAATTGCAGAACTTGCCTTTGCTATAATGAATCAATCTGCAATTCCCCCGTATCTAGAAACCATCAACCTCAAAAGCCAAGCAGGATTCATTATAGGAGTCTTTCTTATAGTTGAAGCTGTTCTAAAGTCCCCTATGGGATCCCTCGGCGATCGAATTGGAAGACGTCCGCTGATAGTTGGCGGAGCCCTTATATCTGCCGTTACATCACTGCTTATGACAGTTGTTCATCAGCTACCATACCTTGTATTGCTGAGAACATTTGATGGAATAGCTGCAGCTGCCATTTGGCCTACACTCATTGCTGCCGTTAGCGGAAGTGTAAAACCAAATATGCGCACTATGGCTATGAATGCGGTTACTGCAGCATATATTGTAGGTGTTGCATTAGGACCTCTGTTTGGCGGGTGGATAAATGATTATACCGGATCTAAGCTGTCATCGTTTTATTTAATAAGCGGACTGTTTGTTTTAATAGCAATTATAGCCTACTTTTTAACCCCGCACAGATCTAAAGAAGAAGATGAACTAAAAGATGATGGCAGCGAGTTTAAACTGAAAGATATTGCCCTTGGATTGAAAACAATACCAGATATGATGGCTATAGCGTTTATTACATTTTTGGGAATAGGACTTCTCATTCCCGTTATAAAGTATTTTGCAATGGATGAGCTTAAGCTATCCGAAACCGGCTTTGGAATACTAATCCTTCCTATAGCAGCAGTTGTAGCAATAGCTGGTCTTGTAATTTCAAAAATGGGAGGCAAATGGAGCAAAGCAGGATCTGTAAGACTTGGGATTACTTTATGCGTTATTGGCATGTGGTTAATAATTTTTTCAAGGCAGCCATGGCAAACAGCCATATGCGGTATGCTGTTAGGCATAGGTTTTGTGTTTGCCATGCCTTCTTGGCTTGCACTAATATCAGATATGTCATCTCCGCGGGTAAGAGGCACAGTAGTTGGTGCATTAGGAACATCTCAG
>JAPXND010000116.1:0-7417 GCA_033808695.1 Armatimonadota bacterium | reverse complement strand
CCATTAACACTCTCCGATTAAAGTTTTACTTATATTGTGATTGTATACTTAAAATGATTATTTGTAGTAAAGAATACTCGAAAATTGCTTAAAATGCAAATTTATATAATAATTTTGCATAAAAACCAAGATATAGTATAAAAATTACTGTATAATAACTATGTTAATTCTTGTCGAGAGGTGTCTATTATGGATATTAGTGAATTACGCGATGAAATTGATTACATAGACAAACAAATTCTTGAATTGCTAAACAAGCGTGCACTAACCGCAAAAGAAATAGGCATGCTAAAGCAGAGGTCAGCTAAGCATACATATATTCCAGAGCGCGAAATGCAGGTTTTAAACAAGCTTACAGAAGCAAATCGCGGTCCCTTGCCTAATCAATCAATACGGTCAATATACAGAGAGATAATCTCTGCATCAAGGGCGCTTGAGCAGCCATTTACCATAGCATATTGGGGACCATCTGCAACCAATACACATATGGCAAGCATACGCAAATTTGGTTCTGCATGCACTTTTATTCCTGAAGATACAATTCCTGATGTATTTACTGAGGTTGAAAAAGAACGTGCCGATTACGGGGTTGTACCAGTAGAAAATTCTACCGAGGGCGTAATCAATCACACTCTTGATACATTCCTTACATCAAAATTAAAAATTTGCTCCGAGATTTATCTTCCTATCACACATAATCTGCTTTCACTTGCAGATGATCTATCAGAGATAAAGAGGGTGTATTCTATTCCTACAGCAGCAGCTCAATGCCGAAATTGGCTTAGAGCGCATTTGCCCGATGTTGAGCTGATTGATGTATCTACCACTGCCAAAGGAGCGCAATTGTGCTCAGCAGACAAAACATCGGCTGCAATTGCTGCTTCTTTAGCTGCGGAAGTATATGGGTTAAAGCTTCTTGAAGAACATATTGAAGATAATCCGCAAAACCGCACACGTTTTCTTGTAGTGGGATCTAGTGAACCAGCGCCAAGCGGTAAAGATAAAACTTCCATTATGTTTTCAGTGCAGCATAAGGCAGGTTCGCTGTTCAGAGCAATGAGCGTATTTGATAAGTATGATATTAATCTTACTATGATTGAGTCAAGACCAACTAAGCTTACTCCATGGGAATATGTTTTTTTTATAGACTGCCAGGGTCATATAAAAGATCAGCCTATGCAGAAGGCGCTTAATGCACTGCATGAGTATACTTTGTTTATAACGGTATTAGGGTCGTATCCGGAATCTGAATAATAAAAAATACAGGCAAACTTTTTAATGGTTTGCCTGTAACTATAGATTAATATTTGGCAATTATTAAGATTCAGAAGTGTCCTGCTCATCTTCAACATCACGTTCATTTTTAGATGGATCATTTATAACTTTAACCTTCTGAATTCTATTGCCATCGGTTTGTTCAACAATCAAATCAACGGATTCATATCTTATTTTGACACCTACATATACTTTTCTGCCAAACTGACCAAATACAAAGCCGCCTATGGTATCAAATTCTTCATCTGGCAGGGATAAGTTCATGCTTTCGTTTACTTCATCTATAGGCGTGCGGGCATCTACAATGGCTGTATTCTCATCTATAATAACTATAGAAGGTTCTTCATTATCATACTCATCCATAATATCACCAACTATTTCTTCAAGCAAATCCTCTATAGTAACCAGACCTGCAGTTCCCCCATATTCTTCAACAACTATTGCCATTTGTATTTTGCTTCGTTTGAATTCTGCAAGAAGCTCATCCACCATTTTGTTTTCCGGAATTAGGTATGGCGCCCGCATAATATCTCTTATGGAAAAATCTGTTTTGTTATCATGAAGGATTTGAAGAAGATCCTTAGCATGAACAATACCAACAATATTATCAATGGAATCATCATAAACCGGCACCCTTGAATGACCTGCCGTGGTGATAATATCAAGCAATTCTGTCATAGAAGCGTCTGCTTCAACTGCTTTGATATCTATTCTTGGAGTCATAACTTTTCTTACAACAGTATCAGTAAATTCAAAGATGGAATGAATCATTTCTTTTTCTTCTTCTTCAAGAATACCATCTTCTTCACTTTCTTCAACTAATATTTTCAATTCTTCTTCTGTAACTACAGGAGCGGTGAACCCAGCTGTTACGCCGATAGGTTTTGCAAGAATATTGCTTGACCATGTTACCAAAGCAACTAATGGAGAGGCTATATAAGAGAGAAAAAGAAGCGGTTTAGCTGCAAATAAGGCAACCTGTTCTGCATAATGCAAACCTATGCTTTTTGGAGTGATTTCACCAACTACAAGACTGACATAACCTATAACAATAGTAACCATTGCAACTGCTATTCCACTAGCATTATTTGTTATAAATTCAATATTTATGCCTTTAAGAGATTCTGCAAGCGGATTAGCAAGGGTAACAGCGCCTGCGGCGGAAGCAAAGAAACCAACAAGAGTAACTCCTATTTGCACGGTTGAAAGAAACCTTGCAGGATCTTCGGTGAGCTTTTGTATTTCTTTAGCTCCGTTTACATTTTCTTCCACAAGCTGCTTAACTCTAGATTTTCTTACTGATACCAGAGCAAGCTCTGCCATTGCAAAAAAGGCATTTAACAGTATTAATACAGAAATAAGTATAATACTTTCTGTTATATTGGGTGAAACATCTAATAAATTAGATGGGTCATCATCTGCACTCAAAAGTAACAACACCTCCATTATAAGTTAAATTATATGATATAACACAGAGCATACCAGGATAGATACTATACCACCAATAACAACTTCTTGCAATGAATGGATGTTAGCCTGGACTCTGCTTTGTGCAACTAAAAGCGCCATTAGGAACCCTAATACAGTGATATACAAATTTTTTGTAAGAAAGTATAAAGTAACAACAAAGAAAAACCCAAAGGCAGAATGACCGCTTATTGCCCCGCCTCTTAAGAGGGTTCCTCCCTTTGTTAGCAGCTTTATAATAGAAACTATTCCAAATAATATTATACCAGTTATAAGTATTTTAAACATTATAGTAGAATTATGCTGCGTGTTAACAACGAGTTCTTCTGATTTCACTTCATTTGCTACCAGCAAAACAGCAACCATAACAGCTGCCGTTGTTGCTATTAATACGGCTCCGGCAGCTGCATCCTTAACAAATTTGGCTATAGGATTGTATTCCTGAGTAATAAGATCAACAACTGCTTCTATTGTAGTGTTAAACATTTCCGTTATCAACACTAGGGATATCATTACTATAAGAATGAAATAATCGTTTTTAGATACATCAACGAGCAATGCTGTAATCAACACCATAATTGCTGCCATAAAATGGAAGCGCATATGCCTTTGAGTTCTGAACACATCGAGAATTCCATTGATGGCGTAAGCAAAACTCTGCGGGACTGAATGCGGTGTAGAATCATCCTTGTATTCAGCGTACGACTTATATTTTATATCATCTGGTTTATTGCTGTTTCTTGTCATTTATCAGTTCGTTTAGAATACCTTTCTCACGATTTCGCATAATGTCTGCCAGATCATCGGCGCTGTCATCATAACCAAGAAGGTGAAGCATGCCATGTATAACAAGCAGTTCCAGCTCATCATCCAGCGATTTTTGCTGAGCCCGTGACTGGCGATAAGCAGTATCTATTGAAATTACAATATCACCTATAGCAATTAATTCTCCATATTTCACGACATCGGTTTCATTAAGGAGCGAGAATGATAAAACATCGGTAGGACTATCTATATTTCTATAGTTTTTGTTCAGCAGATGTATTTCATTATCATTCGTTAGTAATATACTTACTTCAGCAGCGCCTGGAAATCCTTCATATTCAAGTGATTTCAGTATCGCTCTTTCCATTCTTTGCAGGTCAGCTGCCATTTGATGTTTGTTCTTTATCAGTATTTCCGGTTGCACCAGCTTTTTTCCCTTCAAGTGCAGAGAGGTCAGGATATTCAATTCTAGCATGCATCATGCTGGATAATGTTCTTATAAATGATTCTTTAATAGTTTTTATATCCCTAAAAGTAAGTTCGGCATCATCCAATTGACCATCCGACAATTTGTCAGATATTATTCCTGATACCATATCAGATATTTGCCCAAGAGTTGGTTTTGCCAAACTTCTTGAAGCTGCTTCACAAGAATCTGCAAGCATTAATAATGCCGATTCTTTGGATCTAGGCTTGTCACCGTCATACCTGAATTGCTGCTCTAACATTGCTGTACCGCCAGATGCTCCTACTGCCGCCTGGTAATAGAAATATCTTACAAGGCTTGTTCCATGATGCTGACTCATCAATTCTCTTATAATCATAGGCAAACGATATTCAGCAGCGAGATCAAGTCCATCTTTTATATGTGAGCGAATTACTATTGCACTTAATGATGGATTCAAACGATTATGGATATTTTCTACATGTTGATTTTCCACAAAGAAGTTGGGACGCCTTATTTTTCCGATATCATGGTAGTATGAGGCAACTCTTACCAGCAAAGGATCGGCGCCGATAAGGTCTGCGGCAGTAGAAGCTATGTGTCCAACATATATTGAATGACTGTAGGTGCCTGGAGCTTCCATAAGCAGCCGTTTAAGAATAGGATGATTTGTATCTGATAAATCTACCAAGCTATTATGAGTAACTATGCCAAATGGTTTTTCTATTGCCAAAGATCCAAACCAAAACAGCATTATTGATGCAATTCCACCGACAACTGCCCATACAGATCCTATAATTATATCCGGCATTGCATCTCCGTTTACCCGTGCGGTAATCAAAACAATAACCAGATTTGCTATAATCAGGGTTATGGTTGCAGGCAGGTAGTCTAATTTGTTTTTTAAATTAGATACTACATATATTGCAACAAGACTGCTTAAAAAGGCGCCAAGCGACCATTGCAGATCATGACCCATTGCTAATCCGGATGCCGCAGTGATTACAGATATTATGAGCACTGCTATTTGAGGATTTATCAGCGCTGCTATCAGCATACCTGCCGAAGCAATCCATATCATTGCAAAATAGTTGTATTCAATTCCACTCAGCTGCAGTTTCAGCATAGATCCGCCAAGCTTTAGTGCAAACAGGCTTATTGTTACTATAAGGCACAGTAATAATAGCAGCTTGTTAGAGGCATATATATTCGGATGGAATTTGATAATGTATGCAACAATTATGACAAAAACAAGAATTACAAGCAGAATAATGCTAAGAATTGCAACATAGTCCGGCACAGGATGTTTCAATCCAAGCGCGGTAAATTTATCCATATGGGAAGCTGTTACCTGCTCATTGCGGTTAATAATCAATTCGCCGGATGCAATTTGTTTGTATTGCGGAAGAACTGCATCGCTGCTGCGGCGTCTTTCTTTTTCGGTGGCTTCACTGTCAAAAATTCTGTTGGGATGTATAATGCGTTCGCCTATTTCCGAGGCTGCGTTTGCATATCTTCCATTTCCAAGGTAGTTAATCATTCGACGCTTGAATTCCTGGCGGTATATTTGGGCGTCATTGGTGTCGTCGGTTATTGATCTGGACATAATATCTTTAATTGTTTGATTGACATATGACTGGATTTGTATGAAGGTATTATGGTCGGCTGCTATTAGCGCTGAGATGGTTTCTTTGCTTAAATCAAACTTGATATTAGAGACTATGTAATCATTTTTTTCTGAAGAGGAGAGTGTATTATCACTTCTAACTTGCTTCAAAAGGTCGAATATGTTGGCTGCATTGGCAGCTGCATAAGATGAAGCATTTGGAATATCCTTATACTTTTTGTCTGTGTGGGCGATTGCTTTTTGACGCAGTTCTTCTGTAAGCTGTGTATCCAGATATTTGACAGAACGGTGAGCGCGAATGTCCCTAGGAGAGATATCGCCTACTTGTAGAGAAATGCTGTCTGGTACAAGATGCATTGAAAAGAGTATGGAGATGATTAAAATTGTGCCAACGCCTAATAATATACGGTAGAGCTTAGATTTATCAGGCGTCGGACTTTTATCAAATTTATCGTTTTTGTTTTGCTTCGCTTTCGCGAAGAACCTACTGATGGTCATGTTTAAGTTACATGCTTATTATAGCGGTTGTTGCGTGTCATCTTTCGTTTACGCGCTGCTTCCGCTTTGCGTTTTTTGTCACTGGGTTTTTCATAGTGCTGATGTTCTCTTGCTTCTCTTAGAATACCAGCCTGTTCCAGTTCTTTTTTAAATCGCTTAAGTGCACTATCTAAAGACTCGTTCTGTCTAACTTGAACTTGCGCCAATCAACGTCCCCCCTCTTCAATAGCTTTACGAAATATTAATCATTGCAAATTCAAAAAGTCAATTTTGAATTGCCTGCAAGCAATTTGAAAAGCTGAATTTACATATAAAGAGCAAAAAGCTGCAATTATTGCAGCGTGCATTGACTCTATCACATTTATAACACATTATAGCTATAGTGGTAGACAATGTCAAATTCAGCCGGGAGGCCAGGCAAAGGATCTTCCGCCTAATAGGTGGAAATGAAGGTGAGGCACACTCTGCCCGCCATTTTCACCGCAGTTTGCAACAATTCTAAATCCGTCCGCGAATTTGTCATCAGCTTTGGCGATTTTATTTGCAGCGCGAAATATTTTACTGATGATGCAAGATTCGTCTTCTACAGAAAGAACGGATTGCAGATGCGCTTTTGGGATTATGAGTATGTGCACTGGCGCAATGGGATTAATATCCGGAAATGCAATTACATCATCATCCTCGTATATTTTTTGGACTTGAATATCTCCTTTGGCCATTTTGCAGAAAATGCAATCATCCATTTTTCTCCTCCATATACATTATGAGATAACGCCAATTAGTCTTCCGTTGGCATATTCATTGATATGAACCTTAACAATTTTACCACAATATTCACTTTCTTTGAAAAAAACTCTTACATAGGTATCTGTGAGTCCGGAATAGAGGCCGTTATTGTATTTTTTGCTTTCAACAAGAACATTAACATCGCTGCCTGCAAGCGCCTGCATAAACCTATTGGCGCTTGCATTGGTGATTTGTGAGAGCAGACTGCTTCTTCGCTCTTTTTCCTGAGGAGATACGCTATCGTGCATGTTGTATGCAGCTGTTCCGGAGCGCGGCGAGTAGCGGAATATATGAGCTTTTGAGAATTGGACTTTAACAGCAGTATCGCAGGTGTTTTCAAACTCCTGTTCAGTTTCACCGGGAAATCCTACAATGATGTCAGTTGTTATTCCTATGCCGGGTATGATTTCGCGGGCTTTTTGCACAAAATCGAGAAATTGTTCTGCGGTATATGGCCGATTCATTCTGCGCAGAACATCGTTATCTCCACTTTGAAGGGGGAGATGAAGATGACGGCAGACTTTCGGGTTTGATGACATCAGGCTGAGCAGGTC